>JAGVMN010000028.1 GCA_020053795.1 Bacteroidia bacterium
CAAAGAGTTGTTGATATTTTTATCTGGCTGAAAAAGGGTTACCAAATAAAAACTATTTCTTGAACTTAATCAGCAGACCCTACATTAAAAGCAGCGGGAGAAAATCAAAAGACGGCAATGCCAGGGGAGGTATCAAATCTCATGTCCAGATATGCCTTTTGGACGAGTTGCCAATGAACAAAAGATATACCGCCGGGGCAGCCAATGACCACGAATTTCTAAACTATCTGTTGCTGGAAAAAGGGGACATAGCCATTTTTGATAAAGCTTATGGAGACTATGCCCAATACGCCAAATGGAGCGGGTAAGGCATCTATTTCGTCACCCGCGAAAAAGAAAATGCCAAAAGTATTGTTATCTTTGAAAGAGATTTGCCTAATGATAAAGACTTTGAAATACTCTTGGATGAAGAAGTAATGAGGGAATATAAAGAGGCAGGCCACCAGCCACAGTAGCATGTATTATGACGAATAGTGGTATAGGGCGATAAGCATCAGGCAAAAGTAGTGTTGCTTACCAACATGTTTTATTCAGAGGCGGCCCAAGTGAGCGTATTGTAAAGCAAACGTTGGCGTATTGAACTACTCTTTAAACAACTGAAACAAAACTTTCCGCACAAATACTTCTTAGTTGATAATGAAAATGCCATAAAGATTCAAATACGGTGTTGTCTGATTGTAAACCTGCTGATAACGGTCATCAAGTTAAAAGCAGCTAACAAAAAAAAGTCATTTGCCTTAACCGTCATTATTATCAGGCAACATTTGATGAGCTACCTCAATTTAAACGCCTATTTGAAATACCCTGAAGGGTTGAGAGCCGAGCTCAAAAGGTCCTTATTGCTTTAGAGAAAAATACAATACTAAGAAAGAGATAGTTTTCATCAAGGGCTGATTTTTATAGGGGGGGGGTATCTTCCTAATTTTAATCACACACCCAATGCAATCAACACTTAACAGTTGATTTTGCCTTAATTCCAAATCTTTTCGGACGCTAATGATTTTGAATCATTACTGATCAAGCCTTCAAAAATAAATAATGATTCAAAGCCGGTTATTTGGGCGAAGTAGCGATAAAAAAAAGACCCCGCTTCTCAGCAGGGTCCACACATTAACCGAATAAGACTGCATGGTGGCAGTATGACTAATACCAAAATGCCTCTTTATAACACATCAAGTGGTGTTTTTATTGGCAATGCAATGCAATTTTTTTATCATTTTATTTCAGAATATGCTACTTGTTTAGATTTGCCGGGGGTTAGTTGCTATTATAACACTAAAATCCACTCACTTTCTTCGTTCTGATACAAAGAAAGCAGGCCAATAAATCCCGAAAGCATTAGCATGTGTGTCAGGTTAATTAATTTATTGAATTAGGCATTTAACTAATAATCATTTATACGTGCAGGGTTTCCCAGCAACCATTCTATTAATGAGGTTTTCGAATAGGTTACCCTTCATGTTGCTGATATTGAATCAATAAGAGTATTCATCAATTTAATCAGTATCTGTGTCGTTTGATGGTGAATACCTATAAATCAAATGCGTCAACTTAATTTCAATTAGCTCCTTCAAAGTCCTTACAGGACTTTTATCTTCATTATTTGTTTTTTATTGTTAACATAGATGGGTCAGTTTTAGGGATAAGAACGAAATCCACCCCATTTTTTAAGCCCAAACCATCCTCCACTCCTCCCAATCACGAAAGATATCGGGATCAGTTAACTCAATTCGTTGACACCGAACCGCTATTGGACTCGGTCTGCACGGTTGATATCTTTCAGGACAATTTGGATTTATTTCATTTCACAGCACTCGATGGCGGCTTTGTCGTTCTGTTCTTCAAGTTGCGGGCTCAGATAGGGGATGCCCAGATTCATACCCCGAAGCACCAAAAGAATTCCTACTAAAAAGGTAGTGGCAGGCAACACTTTTCTCAGCTTCGCTCTGAAACCCGCAGGAAACCAAACCCCACCTGCCGACATCACAACCATCATTGGCAAAGTGCCGATACCGAACAATGCCATATACAAAGCACCATTTGATGCCCCGCCGGAAGCCAAAGCCCCGGCAAAGGCCACATACACCAGACCACAAGGCAGGAGTCCGTTCAAAATTCCGGTCATGAGCATTTGAAATGAACCTGTTTTGGTCATGGCAGCCGACATCAATGAAGATATACGTGCGTTAAACATGTTTATAAAATCAAAACGCTGACTGCCCAACATACTGAAAAACGAGAGCAGCAACAAGGTACCGGCCACAATAGACAACTTTTGCTGCCAGACAGCCGCCTGAAACATCTGTCCGGGCAGTCCCATAATCAGGCCAAGGACTGTATAAGAAAAAATTCTTCCAAAATTGTACTGCAATCTGCTACTATAAAATTGCCAACGGTTACCGCTGTTGCCGAAAGAAAGCGACAATGCAATGGGTCCGCACATGCCCATGCAGTGCAAACTTCCGAGAAATCCGGTGGTAAAGGCCAGCCAATACATAATACTAATTTCTGACTGTTTTTTGTTTCAAATTGATTTAAGAATCATGATCAACGATTGATTATTTTTGAATTATTTGTAAATCGCATCCCGATAGCTATCATGTCGTAAATCGTAATTTTCATTCCTTCACAGTCAATCGTTTCTCCATATAATAGCCCTTTGTTCCATCGTTCCAACTTAACTTGGCGATCCAAAGGCCGTGCTGTAATCGCCCTGTTTTTATCATTGCCGATTCAGAGCCAATAATTGCATCCATTGTTGGTCGTTTATCCAATTTGGCTTCATCGGGCCGGTATAACCAAAGTCCGGCCGAAGCGGCCTTCATTCCTTTGGGCATCCTGATTTCCAAAGCTTCTTTTGAAGGACTGAAGCTGATTTCGGGAAGTTCAGTCAATGTATGAGTATGACGTTCCATCTCGATCCGTTCCTCGTATTTCAATCCTTTTTCGTAATAGTCGCTTTCTTCAACGGTATCCTCGGTACTCGACATAATAACACCCAACGTGATTATCATGGTTATGAATCCGGCCATAGCAATGACCATTGTATATCCCCAGTTTATTTTCATGGTTCTCTGTTTACAGGTCCTAAAAATGATGTTTCAAAAGTTCTTAATGGCATGCCATTGGTATAAAGGTCAAGTTTTATTTTGGTGTTGTTTCTCTCAATGTTTTTACCCGGAATTTTCAACAAGAAAGCCCTTTGTACTATTTCTCCTTCGGGCACTATCTTGTCTTTGTCAATAAATATGATTTCGGCTTTGTTGTCCTGCACTTTGAGATCATACTTCACCGTTTCGAAAGTTTTGTTTACTAATTCCAGACTGTAAATATTTGCCACAATGCCTTGCTTATCTTTATTGAAATTAGAGCCGGGACTTCTTAAAATGGTGGCATCAATATCACTGCGGCTCATCAATATTCCTGTCAATGCAACGGTCAGAACACATAATAGAATGGTGTAGCTTTTCATCCGCCAGGTCCATTTAAAACCGGTTTTGTTTTCGATGTTGTTGACAGAATCGAAGCGTATTAGACCCGCAGGTTTTTTGGTTTTCAGCATCACTTCATTGCAAGCATCTATGCAAGCTGTACAATTGATGCACTCTAACTGTGTTCCATTGCGGATGTCGATTCCTGTTGGGCAAACATCAATGCACCAATCA
>JAGVMN010000014.1 GCA_020053795.1 Bacteroidia bacterium
AGTAATAAATGTCAAAGAGTTGTTGATATTTTTATCTGGCTGAAAAAGGGTTACCAAATAAAAACTATTTCTTGAACTTAATCAGCAGACCCTAATTACATAAAGAAAAAAAAGTGTAGCCAATATTCCAGCAACAAAGCCACCAATAAAAAATAGAAGTTGTTTCATATTTATATCATTTGTTTTTTTAGTTGGTCAAAAATTATTCGTTGTCTTGCCGCATGGTTGTCCTAAGCTGTAACGGGTTGCAGATTTGCGATGGCGTGGTGTTTTTAGCACTAAACTTGACTCGGAGAACTGAACTTGCACCTCTGCTTTTTTCTGACTGTTAATATGCCCGAGGATTGGAAGGGTTGCAGATTTTACACCAATGGCAATAACCATTACCTTGATGATTACTTGAGCCGCAATCCCCAGTATGGTTACAGCGAGAATCCATAGCAACTAAATCCTCCACTTTGTCATTTAGTTTAATTCGGAACATTGCTAAATCAATTAATTTGCTTAATTCAATTGACTTTTCGGTTTCCACAAAGTCAACCTCTGTTTGAAGTTCTAAAGTGTCTTGTTCTAATGCGGCGTTCATTTTGTTTAAATTTATTTGTTATGCTTATTCTAATCGGTTTTCGGCGGCTCCGTAAAATATGTGTTCGGTTTCTGATTCTGCACCACAATGATAAAACCTATATTTGGCATAACCAAAACAGAAAGCCCGTTCTCACGGGCTTCTTTTATCAATTAAAATAACGTGTTCTCTTAGCTGACTTTTATCACACTAAACTCACCAGTGGGACTTCCGGGAGGGCCTACCGTATTGCTCACATTGAGGAAAGCCGGGGTAGTGCCAACGGGGGCTAAGTCTTGCAGGGTCACCGCCTGCGAGTCGCCCGGAATCATTACGATGCCCGTAATGCCGCAGTCCACGCCCGATACCTCACCAGCACAAAACCTCAGATCAACCGCACCCGTATTGGTTATGGTCAGGACAGAAGTGGGTAAAAGACTTGGTACAGGTATGTTCACAGTCGTATCGTAGGGCACCGTTCCTGTTATTTCTTCTGGCGGTGCGGGTGTTTCACCCTCGCCCCCCCAGGGCAAAAGATACAATTGCCACTTGCCCCAATTGTTCACGTAGCAAGCTTTGGCTACGTTGCGGATGCTTTGCACTTTAGCCCAGCAGTCGTTCAGCAACAATACCCTGTCATTGGTTCCGGTACTGCGTTCGCCTTTTGCTTTTTCCTGTGCGGTGTTCAGCGTTTGAAGCTGAGTGGCAAGGGTGCTTATCATGGCAATTTGGGCCCCGGCCATGTTGGCGTTTTGCAATGGGGTAGCATATTTGGTAGCCGTTTCGTGCAGGTCTATCATAAACTGTATCATGCGGGCCTGAACCTGACGGGAGCTTTGATAATCGTTGTACCCAAACTCATTCCATGTGCCGGGTTTGTTAGGGAATGCTTTTTCTATGAAATATTTCATTCCCTGAAAAAAGTCGCGACATTCTTTCATCTTGGCTTCTACGTCTAAGGTAGCCTGTGCTACAATGTCAATCAACTGGCCGTCACTGCTGAAATCTTCGGCAGCATCAATGGCAGTGAGAAGGGTGGCTCCAACCGGAGCATCGAAATCGGCATCAAAGGCTGTGAAATCAGCCAGATCAGCAACGTAGTTTGCATGTACTACTCTGGCAAATTCCAGCATTTGCGAATCGGATGTGTTGTAGGTTCTGATTAATTGAATGGGTGTTGTCATAATTTTAGTATTTAAAAGTGAAAGATAGAGAGGCGACGTTGCCTGAACTGAAAAAACGCCCCTCAAAAAACCCTTAGTATTTTAGTATTGTCAAATTAATGGCAGAAACAAACCAGCTATGGCTAAAGACCCTTCATCAACACAAAAAAAACGGCACCCTGCAAGAAAAAAGCTTTAGGCGGCATGTAGAAGCAAATGCTCTGAGCATAAAAGTAGTTGCTCTGCACATAAAAGCAAACGCTCCGGGCAGATCGCTATCATTTATGCGTAAATGATCTTCAACTTGGTGTAGATCGCCATCATTTATGTGTAGATCGTTACCAACTTGGTGTAGATGACTATCTTCTTGGTGGTGGAAATGATCTTTTATGTGTAGAGGGACATCTTCTTGGTATAGATGAACTATTTCTGGATATAGTTAGTGAGGTTCGAAGCTTAGAAGCTTACCTTGACATCCACAAGGAGCATTTTTTCTTGCTCGTTTACTTTTTGGGCGGATTGGGTCTTGAAGGAGTTTTTGGAGGATTATTTCCTCTGCCAGTCCCGGAAGACTTATCCTGATTCTTACTTGGCCAATTTGGATTTGGTGGTGCTGGTTTCTGACTCATACCTGTAATTTTTCTCATTGCTTAATAAACTTGACTGACTGTCTTTGATCATCTGAGATGATGTGAACAATATAAATGCCTCTTGAAAGGTACCCCACAGGAATTTCACAGCCATCTTGTCTTATTCTGCTCGGTTCCGTTTGATTGACCAATTGGCCCAAGTTGTCGTAGATCATTATCTGAGCCTTGGCCCAATTCATCTGTTTAATTGCAATATTTAAGAACCCGTCAGTTATTGGATTTGGATAAATTAATAACCCATTTTCGAAATGATTCTCATTGACAACTTCCGAAGCTGTGGCCTTTTTGAAAATTCTATTACCTACTCCTTTTTTTGAACCAACAAAAAGAACCACTATATAAATCCCGTCAGGCAGTGTATCTCCATATGTGAAGGAATAAGTTCCCTGCTGCAGGAATGAATCATTAAAAAAGCTTACTACAGTACCTCCCCATATATTATACATCTCTAAAGAAACGGTATCGGACGAGTGTATATAACAGTTGATTTTAGTTGATGTGCTGAATGGATTCGTATTTACCCATAAACTATCTGTTGTTTGTGAAAAAATGTTTCCAGAACCAATGGTCAGTAGAGTTAAGATAAGTAGATTTCTGATTCTATGCATTATCTAATATTTAATAAACTTCACAGACTGCCTTTGACCCTCTGAGATGATCTGAACGATATACATTCCTCTTGATAAATACCCTATCGGAATTTCACATCCATCTCTGGTGATTATGTTCGGTTCTATTTGATCAACCAATCGCCCTAAATTGTCATAGATTACTATTTCGGTGTTGCTCCAATTAATCTGCTCAATCTCTATATTCAAATATCCGCTTGATATGGGGTTAGGGTAAGCTTTGATACCACTTTTATTCTCTATTTCATCTATCCCCACTGGAGTACAATTCTGCGGAACACTGATAACGTGCTGAGAAGCACAAGCAATAGTACCTGTTCGATACGTGGCCACATAAACCCCACCGTCCTGTGCATCAGGAGACTTCTTCACAGTTTTTCTCTGAGCGGCGTTTGTTGGTCCTATCTTAGTACCATAATACATTAAATCAACATTAGGTTCGTTAACGTGCTTTATTAAATGTCCATGACCTAATTCATGTGAAATAGCATGAAAAAAGTCATACTTACCAGATGCTACATTCCCGGAAGTATCCATATCCCAAGTCACCAAACTGCTAATAATTATGTCAAAAGCATGTTGATACACCTGATAAGGACTGGCAGAGCAATTATACCACTCATTTTCTGTACGCTGTAGTGCAGAATCTGTAGAGCCCAATGTAATCACACAAATTTCATCCTGAAAAACGGCACCAAGAGAAGTGTCTTTACCCAATTCCCATTTGACGCCCGTAACGCATGTCCACTCCCTCATTGCTTTTGATATTACTGCTCTGGCACTTGGATACGCCGCTGTAACATTATGATTTAGATAAATTGTATATCCATTGTTATTGACTCCCGATAGTTTTACATCCCGCTTGGCATAAGTACCTCCCTTGATTAAAGCCTTCTGGCTAACCGCATAAGGTATTTTTAGAACCGACGCGGTCTCTCCCGAGGAACCATAACGATTATGAACAATAAACTTTCCGCTCCCTGGTGTTGAATGATAATCATCATCACTGGATCTTGCTGTTATCGAATCAATCATAGAAGGCAATCTGATTTCAATTAGATTGTGACCCCATGAAACAACATCATACTTGTCAATTCCATTTCTGGTATTTCCACTTGGATAAACATTCCCCCTGTTGGCATTTTTGAAAATGACTGTTCCATTTTTGCTGATGCTATCTCCAAAATATCGGCCCTCAATTGTTAGAATTTGACCCACCCCGGCTGGCACATTGTCGTTAAAATTGGTAATAATTGGGATACAGGTTTTGTCGTTGTTGCTGCCATTATAATTTGTGAAATCATAAGAAATAATACTTGTCGGGGAATCTGTGCTATTTACTGTAAAAGAAGACCAAGTCGCAGTAGTGGTCTGATTTGTAAATTGAATTCCAGCGGATTTGTCTTTATTCTGAATCTTCATCCTTACCTGTAACATTTTTTGCGGTGTAGTAGTCACTAAAGTTCTATTCCAGGAACCTGCAAGATCATCAACCACAAACAGAACGGTAAGAACATAGGCAGAGACATCCACACTATAGGTGTGAGGGTTAAGATAGGTAGAATTATTAAACGCGGTTGCTCTTGTGATTTGAATATTGCTATTAGAATATAACCAACTTCCAAATGCATAGTTAGAAGGCGTATTATCAAATGATAAGTGCATCAAACAACCATCGAAATAGGTGCTTACATTGGCTGACACCATAATGTCGAATTCCAGCCAGGGGGCATTGTCCGAACCAGTCACTCTCGGATTTGCCATTTCAAGTATCAGGGTTTCTCCAACTTTTTTTGATTTATCCCGGTTGCGATTTTTGTTTTCGTCTATGATTTGAAGTCTTTTATTGATAAAGTCATTATAGTTTTTCAGGTTTTGCTGGTAATCGTATTTTGGCTTATCTAACGGATTTTCTTCGGATCCCACATTTTTTTTTTCGTCCTTGCCCTTCATACTTGGAGGTAGGCAAATATTTTCTTCACCTGCATCAAGATTCAGAATTGGTATTTCCTCCAAAAATTCATACATTTCTTCTCGGGAAGCAAACAGTCTTTTTGAAAATGCAAACACGCCTAAAGATTTCGCAAAGATTGTGTCATAGTCTAACGAAGAGTATGGATCACCCCATATATGCAAATCAATACCTCCAATGATTGACAAAATTTTTATTTGAGGCAAAACGCCTGAATAAGTATGGTCAAAAGCAAAGAAAATTTGTTTAGACCCTACCTGACCCCTTCTAAAGAATTCATGCTGAATGGCATCATATGGTCCATCAAAATAACTAACATCTTCAATTACATTCCCAATAGAGTCGTATGTTATATCAAACTGCACACCGCCGTTGCTCTCAGTCAGAATTCGAATAGTGTCACCAATTGATCCATCATCCTTATACTTTTGACACACGACGACAGTGGCAATACTCCAACATCTTCCTCTTTTGTAAGTATAGCCGCCAGTTCTATCATTCCAGATAACATCATCTGATGTATAACGATTGCCTTGATCATCTCCAGCATACATGTCAACATCAACCACTATTCCTTCAAATACATATTGTATTCGCGTGAGCTCAGTGGTTACCAATGATGCAACCAATGTACTATCTAACTGTGCATAAAGCTTGGGGCTGAACAGGCCGTAGATGGCAAGGACTAATGTTAAAGTAATTTTTTTCATGGTCTTAATATTAAGGATGGGATTTTAGTCATACAATGATACAATATATCACAGGAGTTTAAGGAAATTTATTTTGTAATTTTACCGGACTTTTGGTAAGCAGCAATTTATTTGTGCCAAAGGTAATGAGTGTTTCAAATGAATTTAGGTTTTAAATTATAGCTCACAGGTTGTAAATTATAGCAAAACAATGCATATTGGTGAACGAATCAGGAAAATAAGAAGGTTGAAGGATTTATCTCAGGAATATCTGGCAACCAAATTGGGCGTCTCTCAAAATTATATTCAGAAGATAGAATCCAATAAAGTAAATCTTACCCTTTTGAAGGTTGAACAGTTGGCAGATGCATTGGAGGTTGAAATGAGTGAGCTTATTCCTTCTACTAAGAACGAATTTAATAACTGTACTAATTCAGGTAATTTCTATTGTCACATCACCCATCATGTGCCGGATGAACTTATTGAGTTGCTTAAAAGTTTTTTGAAGAATAATAAGGCATAGGGTTAGTTCACTTTGCCCAAAGGCAATATGAAGGATTTAAGTTACTGTTAGTTGACGAAAATGATTTTCCCTACAAGTCAATCACCTGCCATTCTTTAGGCAGTTTCTTATACAACACACCTAACAAAACAACTATGCCAAGATTGGCATAAGGCCCGCTGTACCGGGCAATAGTTTCTTTGCCGATGGTCAGGCGGGTTCCCAGTCCGGCTCCCAATCCCAGCCATTCAATAATCATATATTCAGCATTGACACCGGCCTCAATGGGCAACAATGCTATCTGCTCCTTTTTGTACAAAGAACCGGAGGGCACGTAATACCATTTCTCTTTCACCCTTCCGATGCCTACCTGAACCGGAACGCTGACTTTCCATTTTTCGCCGTGAAGAATTCTCGTTTCCAGTCCAACGCTCAGATAGGTCATCCTCCCTTCGGTTTTGTATTTATAAACCGGAGTGTTGGCCGCCAGAAATCGCTCATCTCTGATCCAGTCTTCAATGGGATCACGCATCCAATAAATGCCGGCCCAAGCTTTTGCCCTTTTGTCAAACTCACCACCCAGATACAGCCCCGTTATTTTATTTGGTTTGCCTTTCACCAGGGAGTATTTGCCGGACAGGCCGCCGATCAATTGTGGTTTTTCGTTCAGTGCTTTCAATATTTTCGGTTTTTCCTGGGCATAGATTGCCTGTGAACAGGCCCATAAAAGAACCAACAAGCAGTATTTATGATCCGAAAATTTCATCATCTGCAATATTGAATATTTTTGCAGAGCTAAAAAAAGACCGCCTTTGCTTTTTAACTCTGTACCCTTTCTTATTTTCCTTCCGGTAGTGGTGCTATTCTATTACCTGCTGCCAATTCATAAACGATGGATATGGTTGTTAATTGCCAGTTATTTTTTCTATGGTTTCTGGAAGGTTGAATACCTGACGCTGATTGTTGCCACTACCATTTTGGATTTTTATATTGCCAGGGCCATTTACAATTCGGACAGCACGGTCAGGAAAAGATGTCTTTTGGCACTGACCTGCTCTGTGAATCTGGGTACCCTTTTTCTGTTCAAATACCTGGTACTTTTTCTCGGTCCAATGGACCCCATGAGGCTGAGCATCTTCTCGGCGGAGAATCCTTTCCTTGGCAATATTTTATTTGTCGTCTATTATGCATTGCCCGTGGGCATTTCATTCTATACTTTCCAAACGATGAGTTACACCATTGACGTTTATTATGGCAGATGTGTACCGGAGCGGAATTTGGGGAAATTTGCACTCTTCATTTCCTATTTCCCGCAGTTGGTGGCCGGCCCCATCGAGCGATTCAGCCACCTGCAACCGCAATTGCTGGCCAGGCACTTGCCCACTTACGAAAATTTCTCCAAAGGATTTCGCCTCCTGGTCTTCGGCTTTTTTGTCAAAGTATGTATTGCAGATAACCTCGCCATTTGGGTGGATGAGATTTATGCCGATCCCGGGCAGTATATCAGGCCCCATGTCTGGCTGGGTACTTTTATTTTCGGGATACAGATTTACTGCGATTTTTCGGGATATACTCTGATTGCACAGGGGTCGGCCATGCTAATGGGAATCACGTTAATGGATAATTTCCGAACCCCCTATTTGTCTGCATCCGTAACGGAGTTCTGGCAACGCTGGCATATCTCGCTTTCAACCTGGTTCCGAGACTATCTTTATATTCCGTTAGGTGGCAGCAGGGTAGCGGTGCCGCGATGGGTTTTTAACATCATGATTGTTTTTGCCCTCAGCGGTTTCTGGCATGGTGCCAACTGGACGTTTATGATTTGGGGTGCCATTCATGGGGTCATGTATCTCATCGAAAGGCTATGGTCAAATCTGCCAGGGGCCGGTGGTGTTTTCAGAATGCTTAAAAAACCGTTCGGCGTTTTGCTGACTTTCACCATTGTGCATTTGGCCTGGGTATTTTTCAGGATTGACAAACTGGAAAATCTCGAAACATTATGGAATGCTTTGTTCCATTCTGCAGGGGTCAAAGAACTGACCCTAAAAGCAAGTATCTGGCTGATGCTCGGTTTATTTGTCGTTTTGGATTTAACCCTTTACAACAAGAGAATAGACAAGTGGCTCGATGGAAAACCTTTCGGGTTTCGGTGGCTACTATACGCCATTATGTTATTTTGTATTCTGTCGTTTGGCGGATTGGTGAACCACCCTTTCATTTATTTTCAATTTTAGCCATGGCCTTTAACAAACATATATTCTTAAAGTTGTCCATCAGACTCGTTTTGGTTCTGATCCTCTTGCTTCTTTTCAACGAAATATACAAGCGATATTTTTGGAAGGATGATCTGGATTCAGAATCTCCTCTTCTCCTGGATTTGCAGCGATTTGAAGACAGTGCCGACGTGATCTATTTCGGAGAGTCTTCCAACTTCAGCTATAATCCATACAAGGATTCGCTGCAAGACCGCATCAGCGATTTTATCTCCTATTATTATCCCGGACTAAAGTTCGGAACCATCAACAGCGGGGCCATACACGCCGGGTTATATTTACCTCTGATTCAACAAATAAAAGAGGGCAGCAGGGTGAAAACCATAATTGTTACGCTTAACATGCGAACTTTCAATCAGGATGTCATATTTGGCGAAGATGAGGCGGCCCTGCAAAAGCAGAACGTGATGTATAAACCAAGACCGCCTTTACTCAACCGACTATTCATGACATTGAATTTTTATGACGACCGCGATGCCAAAGAACGGGACAGGTTAATGTGGAAGGCTTGGACTTTCGATACGCTCAAATCAGACATCGTTGAATTTCCATACCCAACCATCAAACGCTGGTGCGAAGTAGAAAAATTTCCACTGCCCGAAGGAGGAGAAGATATGAAGAAAAGGGAATTGGCCGATCATTATATCAAGTCTTATGCTTTTCAGATCAAAACAGACAAGAACCCCCGCATTGCTGATTTTGATAAGATTGTGGCCATTGCCAAAAAAAAAGACCTGAACCTTGTTTTTAACCTGTTGGCTGAAAATACAGAATACGCTGATAGCCTTGTTGGGAAAAATCTTATTTGGCTGATGAAAACCAACAGAGACCTTTTGGTCAAAAGATACTCAAAACTGGGTGTTACAGTGGTGGACAATCTGGAGATAGTACCCGGTTGGGATTATACCGACCAACACTGGACCACGGAACATTATGGTCAATACGGGCGGCAATTGATCGCAGTAAATGTTTCAGACAGTCTGAAGAAATTTTATCCTTCGTTATACAAGAGTCGCACTATAATCAAATAAGATAGAAAGCCATATTTCTAAAAAGGAACAGGAATAGAGCAATTCGTTCAGATTGTCATAATGTTAACAAAGCCTTAACCAATGAAACAATTTGCATTCTGTTTGATTTCAAATTGACCTTGAACACTCTTTTTCAATTCAAATTCAAAATCATCTGATTCAAAGGAAATTGTCTTAACACGCTCTCTGTCAACCGTGTAAATCTATTTCGATGGTTTCGGACTATCCTAAATGTCGGCGAATCAAGGCTTTTGACTTATTACTTGTAAATCAACGACTTCGAAGAGAGGACGGTGTTTCTTATTTTAGACAATGGTGCATTTGTCGTTTTTAAACGGAAGATTTTTCTGCTGAACTTTGTAAGCATATTTAAACGATTATCATGCAACAGCAAATGTCATTCTACCGAACTACCAAAGGTTTCAAGAACAACCACAAGTCAACCGAGTTGGTTTGCGAGTGTTGCCGTCAAACCTTTCTGGCTAACCGCAACAATGCCCGTTTTTGCAGTTCAAGCTGCAGGTCGCAATTCTGGTTGGACAAGAACGACAAAAGGGTTATTACGCTCACCGTTCCTGCAGACATTGATGATGCCTTTTTGGAAAACATCAAAAACCAATTGCTGAATTACAAGAAGTCCAGCCCTATACAGGCTTTGCCTAAAACACGATTCAAAGAAATAAAGGTTTTTGAAGACACGCAGGAATTAGACATGTATCTGCGGGAAGTTGGTTTCAGCGATTATAAAATTCCAAAAATAGACTGGGGCATTTATTACGATGAAGGCCTCACCATCAAAAAAGTAGAAAACGGCTGGGAAACCACCGTCATCCGCAAAGCCGGATAAGATATCATAGTAAGTATAGCAGTACTTCAGTAGTTCAAGGCCTTGCCGACAAAGTCGGCAAGGTTTTTTTTTGAAGGAATTAGTATTCGAATTATCTCGGAATATCTATAGACTGGCCGTCGGCGATATACTTAGTCCGAAGCAATGACAAATCCTTAATCTCTTTGTGATAGACGGGATAAATACCTGGTTTGTTAAGATTTATCCCAAAAATGAAATTAAATTTTAAAGGATTGTTGGGTTGGGTTTTAATCAATGCGGATAGAAATTTCTTGCCATTAAACGAAATGGTATCTATTACCCGGTTAGGGTCTAAAGGGGAATTCATTTCAGAAATCATTACTGTATATTCGTCAAAAATCAGATAACCCGAGGATATTTTCTCTGCTCTAATCATATTCGGTTCCCTGTAGCAAAAATACAAGTACGACTCCTCCATGATACCATCAAAATTTCTATAATTATCGTATAACCGTGATTTCACGTGAATTTTTTTGAACATAACTTTTTCGCCATCATAAGTAATCAAAGTATCCCCTATTTTGGTGAGCGTGTCATCTGAAAAATCAGACTCTTCACTTCCGTCAAAATTATCGCCCTGATAAATCCATTGTTCATTTTTAAAAGAGAAATACCCGGCAGTGGAGTCTTGCACTACCCTGGGTTTTTCGGGTGTAGGTACGACCTTTTTTTCTTCCTTACATCCCGCAATCAAGGCTAACCCGATCAACGTCGAATAAAACAGTAGTCTTTTCATAATCATCCTATTTTTACTTTCAAATCTTTATCGCACCAATACAACACTCCCTTTTGCATGAAGGTTCAGTCCTTCTATTGTTTTTCCTTCTATCACATATTGATAAGAACCCGGCATAACAGTTACTTCTTTTATTTTCCCATCCCAGTTCTGTCCCTCAAATATTTTTTCTCCCCATCGGTTAAATATCCTCATGGTGAAGTTTGACATTCCGAGACTGTATGGTACAAAAGCATCATTCAGTCCATCACCATTGGGACTGAACGCGGTTGGAACAAAAAACACCGGCGTATAGGGCAAACAAAGCGTATTGCTGTGGCTGATGATGTCTTGGTCGGACGTACTGATTGCTGTGATCCGATAGCATTTTTGGGCCGCCATATCCTGACGGTATTCCGGGTCTTCGGTGTTTCTGATTTCTGTTCCCAGAACGTTTAATGCTTTAAAATCGCCAATGCCTGTGCTATTCGGGCCTTCTGTATAGGCCTCCAAAATATAGCTTGCTACCCCTTGGGGCCATTCTTCGTATGCTGTCCACTCCACAAGGGCCAGGTTATTTTCCTGTTGCGTTCCGGCAAGATGTATAAGCCGTCCGGGGTTGCTCTCCCGACTTTCTTCGTTGCAAACGTTCACTGCTCTTACAGTATAGGTTGCCGCAGGTGTTTGGTAGGTTTCCTTGTAAAATATTTCAGACACTGTTGCCACTTGTGTTTCATTGCGATACAGGTTGTATTCTTTGGCAACGGGGTTTTCTTTCCAATTCACCTCTACTTCGTTTCGGTTTTCTATGCTTGCACTGATCAGTTCAGGAATATAGTCCGAATCAAACCCTTGTTCTACTTTGATGGCCAAAGTATCAGTTGTGATGCAGCCCGTAGAGCCAAACAGCGTTTGACTAAGCAGATAATTTCCTGGTAAATTATAAGTGTAGGTAAGGGCGTTGCCCTGAGCTTGTCGAAGGGTAACGACAGGACTGCCGTCTCCAAAATTCCAGCGAAGGCTGTCTGTGGCATCGGTGTATTTTCTGTCAACCTTCAGTTCGAAAGGGGTACAACCTCTCTCGGAATTTACACTGATACCGGGACGCGGTGCTGCCAATATTTCAACCGTATTTTGAAGAGCGAAAGTATCCATACAAAAACCATCATTGACGATCAGGGTTACAGTGTATATACCATTTTTGGTATAGGTATGCTGCATGGGAGGATGCGTAAAAACGGCCGTATTGTTATCAAATAAAGTATCTGTATTGTCTCCAAACTGCCAGTGATAACTGATGGCTTTCCCTTTTGGAAAGACAAGGCTTTCGTTCTTGAACCGGTAGGCGATCCATTGGCAACCTGTTGTATCTGTTAACGAAAATTTGGCTACTGGACTTGGTAAAACAGTTATGCTGTCGGAATACCAAACCCAGCCTCCGGCAGCATTACAAGCTCTCAGTTTTACAAAATATTTGCCCGGGTTCTTGTATATATGCTCTACACCCCAGGCACCATCTTTCAGACTGGTCTGATCATCCATATCTGCACTGTCTCCATCACCGAAGTAAAAACGGTAACGCTCCCAATGTATGCTGTCGCTGGTATTGGTGAATTGAGCAACTGCTTTTGAACATTTGGGATCGTCTGAAATAAATGTTGCTCTTTTATATGGCTCAGAAAAGTTTGGCCAGTAGGAATTAAGCACAGTGTATGTTCCAGCAATGGGAGACCCAATTAAACCATCCAGAGTTCCAGTCCAGTTTTCAAATTGGCAATTTGGGCCAAATATATTTGGCCTCTTAATTACTGATATGTTAGTCAAAAATGTTTTGTATGGAAGCAAATAGAGCATACCATTGGGCCCAAGTTTTAAGTCACAATTTAAATGGCGGTCTGGTAGGTCATAAATCTCAAGCCTTAGATCGGCTAAGTTTATTTGGAACAGCAGAGGGTGACTACCCCCGGAAGACATTCTTTCCTGAGCCAAAATATAAATAATAGAATCATTTGGCGAAAACACAGGTTTACCAATTATATATCTAGGGCCAACGGCTTCTAATTGAGTTCCAGCCTTGACGGTAATCGTCTCATTTGTCTCAAAAAGGTGCCGAACATTTACAGTATCAATGATTCCTCTTTCGCTGTCAAAGTTAAATTGATAACATGCGTTTGTCAATGAATACCCTTCCTTAGAGGCTTTTTGCAAATAGTCCTTATTACCACTGAAACCACTTAATACAAGGTGCTTACCATTATTTGAAAAAGCAAATGAGGATAAGGATATTGATGGAGCTCGAAAACCATAATATCCCAACAACCTATAGGTCTTCCTTTCGCCAATAAGCCCGTTTGTTTTATCGTACGTAACCAAAAAAAAGGAATCTTTAGCCCCATTGAATAGAAGCCAAATTTTATTCGAATTCGGCTGCGGGAGAGCTTGAAAGTTATAATTGCTATAATCAAGCGAACTCGATAAATGGGTATAAGAAACATAAGGGAGCAATTCTAACTTGAGTATTGTCAACTTGTCCTTAATGTTAAGTGTTACAATATATCGGGTAATCTTGGAAGTATAAAAAGCTGTATCCTTCAGATTGGTAAACCAGAAAGAAACAGAAATAATCACTGTGTAAATATCTGGGCGGTCAGTTGGTAATGCACCTGAATAATCAAATCTAAATGGAACCCTCTGGTCAATCTCTTGAATAAATGTATCAGAAGCAAATGGCAAAACAGCTGAGTCATAGGGTGATCGGGCATTGTAAAAGATATACTCACGACTATAAACCAGAAGCTTTCCCTTGGTATCACAAATACTTGATGGATAAGAAGACTCACCTGACAATTTCTCTCCTTTATCAATTATAGGCTGAGCAACATTCAATTCAGGGGGCTCAATATTAAAGTCGAAACTTATGTCGTAAAAATCAGTATTCATCATCCAAACATTACTGTTTTGAGCGTTAATTTCAAGTGTAATGAGTATAAAGATTAAGAACACGGTCCTTTTTACGAAGGATATTTGATCAAAAAGGATCATCTCAAAAGTTTTTCAGTTAACACTAATTGCTGCTTTTGAAATACCCTTACAACATAAATACCCTTTGTCAGGTGTTTGACATTTAACTGAGAATGGTTTGTAACATTCTCTGATGTCATAATAATTAGTCCCTTCATATCGCTAATCACAATGTCCATAGGTTCATTAGACAGAGAAGATATTTTAATGAAATCATCAGCCGGGTTTGGATAAACAGTTATTAGTTTCGTATGCAACAAGTCATTCGTTTTAAGTTGAGAGTCTCGACTCCTATTGGCTTTTTTCGTTTGACTTTCTCTTGGTAGCCTGATACCAGCATAGAAAAATAGAAAATTTTCTGCTTTTCTGGCTGTGTAATTATTCCCTTTTGCAATATCCCTTAAGGCTGATATTTCATCGCCAGTCAAACTGTATCTCCTGTTCTGCTCAAAGGCTGGAATAATGATATTAAAATAGTCTATCAAACCATCATACATATTAGTCAGCTTTTCATCCGTCCAGATGAGTCTGGCCAAAGTCTGTCTGGCATTTGAGTATTCTCCACCATAGATATAGTCTGTCACTTCCTGAATGGGGTTTTTAATCCGCAAGGCTACCACCTCCCAAATCTCCTCATCATCGCCATAAGTCAATTCGCTTTCAGCACTATAAACCTCACAGGGTTCCAAGTCAGGACAGGACATGGCATCAGGTTCTGAGAAAATATAGACTGGTCCTTCATTTACGCACGAGGCTTTGTATCCACCACTGGGCGGGTTGTTAAAAATAAAAGACGCATCACCATCAATATGTCTATATCCTCCCGCTCCAATGCCACATCCTCCTGTGGACCATGTATTGGAATTATGTTTATTCGGGCCAGTTTGACCTTGGGTTGCCAAATCATCATTGATTAACCAGTCCTGATACAAATTGAGATAGGTATTACAGCCTATTTGAAGGTAGTCATTATCCCCAGCCGTTTTTTGAGCAATGCCTCTTGGATCGTCTCCATCGTCATTGGTGATTGTATTTTTAAAGACTCTGTAACCACCATATCCGCCATCCCATGCCACTTGTTCAGAATAGATACCAAGGAAATCATTGTCAACGTCATAATTCGTTATTTCATTTTGCAACACATCGGCACCATAAGCCCAGGTATTAAAAATACCGTATTTAATCCCGGCAAAAGCATAATCTGTGAAGTCAGGTAATGGACTGGAACTATTATCCCAATCTATTTTGTTCCTATAAATGAAAGACTCGCGAGACACCGCATCAATTATAGCTTCCCTGCAATTGGTAAACTTTGCATCAAGAATCCGCATCCTCAATCCTTCATCAACAGAACCCCCGTTGTGAATTCCGGTCCATAGTCCTCTGAATTCACATGGACGAAATTCTAAAGATGAGGTAGGGTCACACGGAATATCATTAGTGTAAGCACAACCGCCCCCATCATCATACTTTAAAGGAGCAGGGATTACATCGAAGGCAGCCTCTGTAGAGACAATACCAGCACAGAGTCCTGGCATAGTAAGATGGGTGTTGAGAAAACTGCATCCTCTAAATACCAACCCAGGAACTGCCTCGTTTTTTACAAAACAATTGAATCCGCCTCCGTTTCTGTAAAACACCTGATCCGAAACAAAATTGAGAAGCTTAAACCTGCTGAGATGGCCAATAAATTGTGCGTAACCAGAGTTATATCTGACGCCTATATTGTTGTTAACAAAATTCTCTCGGTCGACATAATCATAAGGCAACCCAAAACATGGATCATTATTAAACCCGTCAAAAGAACCCCACCAAATATCAACACCAACATGAGCATTTTCAATTTTAGAATTATCCAGAACCATTTCGGCATATGGGTAGCCCGTATATCCAAGGAGGACACCATCCCATTTATCGGAACACGCCCCTTGATAGGATGTAAGTAACCCATTATTTTTCACGATTAACTTACCACCACCTTCAACCACAATTCCGGAGTGAACTCCTCTTTGTTTAGCTCCATCATCCAGATTAGAAATGTCTAAAAATTCGACAGTGGCCCCATCAATAATTAGCGTTTTTCCGCTTTCTACAAAAATTGAGGCTTTAACAATTTTTGAAGTATTCCATATTACAATATCGTCGTTTGGTGTATTCGGGCCAACTTCATACTGATCTTCCAGGTCAATGGAATGAATCCAATATTCATCTAACCCATTATCTCTATCAATATAAGGAGTAGAAATAATAGTATTAGCCATGCAATCATCAGAAATCAAAATAAGCTCATAATTATCCTTACGATACAAAAAATCATTCTGATTGTCACCCACCCCAATGATCTCATTATTTCGTGTGATGGCACAGTCAAAGCCGCACCCCCTGCCTTGTTGATCAGAAGTTCCACCTTTTCCACCAAGCATAACCTTATACCAATATCTTTCGAAATCCCAACTGCCGCCTTTTGTAAGCTTAATCTTAAATAGGATAAAATTTGCAACGTAATCTCCTGTTCCAGGACTTTCTAATTGTAATGCTTTGTTGTCATCCGCTATTGAAGTAAAAACATAAATACTGCCATCATGGTCGAAACGTGCCTTACAAAGGAAATCCATTCCACTGGCATGGCCAATATGTTCTGTGACCTTTTCATCCAGCAATGTCATGGTTGTGGTGTTCTGCGATAAAGCCATTAAAACCACCTGACAAGAATAAAGATCGGACGGATTCCTTGAGTCTCTTTGATAATCAACTATGATTGATGGATAACCATTATTACCATCTCCAAGTCTTGAATAATTAGCCATGATGCTCATTACAAAATCACCCTCATCGTCTTGCTCAACACTTTTAGCCCAATCTCTTATGGCATGAGCATTATCAGTCCCAGGCCAAGTCTTTATACAAGTCTGGGTAGAACACGGCCATTTGGAATTAGGGAAATCGAAACCCAGCTCATCATCTTTAAAAAACCCTTCGTACACATTTGGATCACTTGCATGCGTATGATCCTCGGAGTCAAAAGCTTTAAAATCTTCTACATTGGCACAGACAAGGGTGCCACCATTTCCATCGGTTGCGTTGTCAAAAAAGTCACTAAATGAGATGCTGATTAAATAAGCATCCTGATCAATAATTGTGCTACAAGAAACCTGCGAATTATAGTATCCGGTTAGTAAAATCCGATTAGGCTCATCACCGGGGATAACTGGTTTGCCACCCGGATTACTGCCACCAGGGTATCCAAGACACATTCCTTGTATTTCTCCTTTGATTAAATTGAGCCCGGTAGTGCATGCTGTCTGACCTGGAATCGGTATAGATATCGAATCAAAAAATTGTAAGTCTTGGTCTAAAAGCATTAAAAACCAAGTTGAATTATTACAAGGATCAGAAGGAACAGTTTGACTCCCGGCAAGAAAATAAAAAATCTCTCCGTCAGCATTAATGTATTCTCGGATTGCACGTATTGAGAAAGCGATGTGTGCATTGGCCACGTTGTCTTTACCAAAGAACATAGATTCTTTCTTTGTAGAAAAATCATGTGAGACTCTTGCCACAACTGGTTTCTTTATATTCAGTGTTGAACTTAGATTATTAGTCATAGCAAAATTGACGGATCCCACTGCCACATAGGCCCCGGGGATCGTTCTTACTTCATAGAACAACGAAAAACTTGTAGATTGGCTTTTGAAATACTTTCCTGATCGTCATCCCAATCGCTCATAAATCTATAATGATTCAAGAAGTCAAGTTTCCCATCAGTTCTTATTATTGATGGAATTACCTTATCTAAACTTGGCGGTGAAGCAATTGTAGAATAACCACAGCTTATGATATTACCATCTTCATCTTCTCCAGTAGATAATAACCAATCCCTAACATTCACAGGAGAGTCATATTCCTTGGCGTATTTAACAACTCCTTGAGTCTGGGCCCAGCCTACCCCCCCCCCCTCCGAAGATGATTGGGGTAAAGACAATGAGAATTGCATTCAACTTGCAATTAATACTGCGGGTGAATAATGTTACTGTTTTCATAAGATAACTTTTAGGTAGGAATAAAATAAAGAACGTTTTTAAAACAAATCAAAAGTACCCTGTGGTTTCATCTTTGGTACTCAATGTAAGTTATTATTTTATTAAATGACAGAGAAATGACAACGAGCAGACAAATGAAACCCAAGAATAGTTGTTTCAGCCAAATAAAAAACGACCACTTGCCGAATGTTCATTCAACAGTAGCCTACCAAAAGCTCATATTTCTTAACCATCTTCTCTATTACCCGCCCGATTTCATAA
>JAGVMN010000003.1 GCA_020053795.1 Bacteroidia bacterium
CTTTTGTATGGTCAGGACGTAGGAATCCGATTGGGCGGGGTGTTCAGAGAAGCCGCTACCCTCGCTCAGAAATACGGAACCGACAGGGTTTTTAATACACCAATTCAGGAAGCCTATATCGTCGGCTCAACGGCTGGGATGAGTGCAGTTGGTTGCAAGCCGATTGTCGAAATACAATTTGCCGATTATATCTGGCCGGGGGTCAATCAACTGGTCACGGAACTTTCTAAAAGCGGATATCTGAGTCGCGGGGAATTTCATGTACAAACGCTGATACGTGTTCCGACGGGAGCATACGGTGGCGGCGGTCCTTATCACTCAGGAACGGTTGAGTCGAGTATTCTGCCGATCAAAGGTATCAAAGTGGTGTACCCGAGCAATGCAGCCGATATGAAAGGTTTGATGAAAGCCGCTTTTTACGATCCGAATCCGGTCATCATGTTCGAGCACAAGGGTCTTTACTGGAGCAAAGTTCCGGGTACCGAAGGAGCCAAATGTCCTGAACCATCCGAGGATTATATTATCCCACTGGGCAAAGCCAGGGTCTTTCTTGAAGCCTCTGAGAAATGTGTCAATGAGGGTACCTCAGTTGCAGTGATAACTTACGGTATGGGTGTTTGGTGGGCCATGGCTGCCGCCAATAATTTCCCCGGAAAAGTTGAAATTCTCGACCTCAGAACGCTGAACCCCTGTGATGATGAGGCCATCTATGCCCAGGTGCGGAAACACGGAAAAGTGCTGGTTTTGACCGAAGAAACCCTGAACAACTCTTTTGCCGAGGCCATTGCAGGAAGAATTGCCAAACACTGCTTCACCCACCTCGATGCTCCCATTCAAACATTGGGTTCAGAAAATCTTCCCGCCGTTCCACTCAACATGGGTCTTGAAAAAGAGATGTTGCCAAATGGTGAGAAGGTTTGTGCGGTTCTGGAAATGTTATTGAGGTATTAAAACGTTCTCGGGGGGTCGTGTTTTCAGACCATGTGCGTCAAATTAAGAAACAGATAATGTAGATAAAAGAGTCCCGTAGGGACGGTATATTGGTAACAATCGATCTTTTTTAAATTGCCAAGCCCCATAGGGATGATACACCATTTTAAACTTCTGAAAATATTTGTTTCGTTCCTATAGGACTCAATACATGTCTGATTTCAATTCAACCAATATGCCTTCCTTATGGGACTTTGAATGAAATAATTGAAAGTTACTTGACGCACATACTAAAAATTTCAGGTAACTAATATATTGTAACTCCGATCTTGAGTCAGGCGAATTCTAACATTTGTCTACTGCGAAGTCGCCGTCATAGCCTTATGCTTCTGTAAAAGTTCGTCTTGTATGTTCTGAGGAACGGAAGCATATTCCACGAACTTACTGGCGAAATTTCCTTTGCCCTGTGTAATAGACCTCAAAGTAGTGGAATATTGATAAAGTTCCGCCAATGGTGTTCTGGTTTTCACGGACTGGTATTTACCCTTGGTGTCTATACCCAGTATCACTGATCTGCGGCTTTGCAAGTCCACCATCACATCGCCCATCAATTCTTCGGGTACAACAACTTCCAATTCCTGTATTGGTTCCATCAGTCGCGGGCTGGCATTCAGAAAAGCTTCTTTAAAAGCGTGTGCCCCGGCAATTTTGAATGATATATCATTGGAGTCAACGGGATGCATTTTACCGTCGAAAACCATCACCCTAATATCGCGGGCATAAGAGCCCGTAATCGGGCCTTCTTCCAAAACTTCCAGAATACCCTTTTTAATTGATGGCAAAAACCTGGTGTCAATTACACCACCAACTATACAGTTGTAAAAAACAAAATTGCCACCCCAACTGAGTTTAGTATCTTCCTTTCCACGCAACTGAAAACCTTCAGGCTCAGGCATGCCTTCGTGATAGGGCTCAATTTTTAAATGCACCTCGCCAAACTGACCGGAACCTCCCGATTGTTTTTTATGGCGGTAACTTGCTGTTGCCGAACGTTGGATTGTTTCCCTGTAAGGAACTTTAGGTTGGGTAAACTCCGCCTCGAGTCCATATTCATGTTTCAAAGTCCAGTCGAGAATAGACAGGTGCAAATCACCCTGACAAGAGAGAATAAGTTGTCTGAGTTCGCTGTCGAATTTTATCACCAGCGTTGGATCCTGACTGTGCAGTTTTCTTAAAATCTCACTCATCCGTTCTTCGTCCTTTTTATTGACAGACATCACCGCCTTGCTCATTCGCGGATCGGGAAACTGTATGGGTTTGATGGTAATTTTTTTCTTGGCTGTATGGAAGCTGTCATTCGTCTCAGTTTGTTTTAGTTTTAAAGTAGCACCAATATCTCCGCTTGTCAGTTTTTCAACCGGATTGCGTTTGTTACCATCCATGATGAACAACTGGTTGATGGGTTGTTCTTCTCCTGTTCTGGAATTTACAAGGCGGTCACCCTGTTTTACCTCGCCCGATTTTATTTTGAAAAATACGATCTGACCCAGGTTTGGTTCAAATAGTGTTTTGAAAACAAATAGGGACGTTGGCTTATCAGGCAGACAAGGCACTTCGTCCCCTTCAACACTTTGTTCGGTGGTTAGTTCGGCTGCCCCCGGAGCTACATTGTCAATAAATCCCATCAATCGCCCGCTTCCCATATCCTGCAAAGCACTTACGCAAAAAACCGGAAATAACCCATGACTCATCATACCCATTTTTATTCCCTTCCGCATTTCCTCTTCGTCTAATGTTCCTTTTTCGAAAAACATTTCCATCAGAGCTTCATCGTTTTCAGCTGCTTTCTCCACCAATATATTATGCAGGTTTTCTGCTTTCTCTTTTTGCGAATCCGGAATGGCCAGTTTCTCAGGCTTGCCTCCATCGGGGCCAAAACGGTACATCACCATTTTCAACACATCAATGATACATTGCTTGCCGCCCGTAATCACGGGATATTGTACCAATACTGCATTGTTGCCAAAAAAGTTGATAATGGAATTGTAACTCTCATCGAAATTGGCATTGGGATGATCAATCTGGTTCACCACAAAAAGGGTTGGTTTGCCCATGCGGTCTATGTAATTCCATATTATTTCTGTGCCAACCTCAACGCCATGCTGAGCGTTGATAACCATCACCACGGTATCCGAAACCCTCATAGCTCCCGCAATCTCTCCAATAAAATCATCAAGGCCTGGTGTGTCAATTATATTGATTTTATAATTCCGCCATTCGGTGTGCATCACAGTGGCGAAGACCGAAGTTTCCCTTTCGTGTTCTACCTCGTGGTAATCTGAAATGGTATTTTTGGCTTCGACTGTACCCCTGCGGTTGATTAGTCCGGCTTCAAAAAGCATGGTCTCAGCCAGAGTGGTCTTACCGCTTTTGTGGGCTCCAACAAAGGCGACATTTTTGATGTGTTTCTCGTCGTATGTTTTCATGTCTTTGGTTTATTTGGGTTCAACATTAATGATTTTTTGAAAAAATGTTCAGTTCAGGTAAGTAAGTAGCCAAAAGTAATTGTTAAAAATTGAAAACAAGTTTTTTCGCTAAAAATCATTTTGATGTTTGTCCATTAAATTTGAGCAAAATCATAGGCGTATCGGTTCAATTCGGCTCTCTTGTTTTAATCTCATTATGATAAATATTCTCTCTTGAAGGCTGTATATAGCTTTACACAGATTTCTATTCTGCTCAACCAATTTCAAACTTCAGAGGTTGATAACAAAAGAATGTCTATTTCCTCTTATGCAAAATTCTGTGTAAGGGTATCTTTGCAACTATTTTATCAATACATGAAAGAAATATTTGAAAAATACGACGTTGTTGTAGGTTTGGAAATCCACGCCCAACTGCTTGCAAAGAGCAAAGCTTTCAGCTATGACAAAGCCGAATACGGAGCTCCTCCCAATCAGAATGTTGGCGTAATTACGCTTGGACATCCAGGCACACTGCCACGTCATAACAAAGAAGCGGTTCGGATGGCTGTGAAAGTTGGTCTCGCTCTTGGTTGCGACATCACCGAATACAATCAATACGCCCGTAAAAACTATTTCTACGCCGATTTGCCCAAAGGTTATCAAATTACCCAGGATAAAACCCCATTGTGCCGCGGTGGTTTTGTAACGGTCAAAGACGCTGATGGCAGGGATAAAAATATACACCTTACCCGCATACACATGGAAGAAGACAGCGGCAAGAGCATACACGATATGGATATGGAGTACTCAGTGGTGGATTATAATCGGGCCGGAACGGCTTTGATAGAAATCGTTTCGGAGCCGGAAATCCGATCGGGAGAAGAAGCCTTTCAGTTTGTGACTGAAATACGCCGACTGTTGCGATACCTCGATGTGTGTGACGGCAATATGGAAGAAGGAAGTCTCCGCTGCGATGCCAATGTTTCGATCAAATTAAAAGGAAGTGAAGTATTTGGCACCAAGGTGGAAGTAAAGAACATGAACTCCATCACCAACGTGAGAAAGGCCATAGAATACGAAGTAAGAAGACAACACGAAGCCGTGCAAAAGGGAGAGGAACTGGTTTCGGAAACCAGACGATTTGACGCCTTAAAAAACATAACTTTCAGCATGCGAACCAAAGAACAGGTGAACGATTACCGCTATTTTCCCGAACCCGACTTGCCGCCGTTAATCGTCAGTAAAGACTTTATCGCCGAAGTACGGCAAGACATGCCGCTTTTGCCTGAACAATTGGTGGCGATGTTTGTCACAGAACTTGGTCTTAGCCAATATACTGCATCCGTTTTGACTGAGAGCAAAGAAACGGCAGCCTATTTTATAGAGATAACCCGACACACAAAAAACCACAAAGCAGCCGCCAACTGGGTGATGGGTGAGATCAAAGGTTACCTGAATCTGAATGCTTTGGATATTACCCGGTTTCCTTTGAGTGCCCCGACCATCGCCCGACTGATTGCCCTTATTGATGAAGGCAAGTTGAGCAACAGCGTTGCAACACAGGTAATTTTTCCGGAGTTGGTGAAAAATCCAATGTCTGACCCGTTAGAAATAGCAGCCCGATTGAACGTCATCCAAACAAGTGATGCCGGATTCTTACAGGAACTGATAGATGAAGTTTTGACGGCATACCCCGAAAAAGTAGCCGAATACAAAAGCGGCAAAGAGGGATTGCTGGGCTTGTTTGTTGGCGAGGTGATGAAAAAATCTAAAGGCAAAGCCGACCCGAAACTGACGAATGAGATGCTGAGGGAAAGATTGGGTTAGATCAATTTAGACTTTAACTCCTCAATCTTTATTGAGTTCAATGGCTTATTAATAAAACCAACCACGTTCTTGTATTGTCCTGCCTTTTGCCGATCAGTTTCAGCCAGTGATGACGAAAGCATGACCACTTTTATGTCCTTAATATGGTCTTCAGGAAGCTTGTTAAACTCCTCTAGAAACTCAAATCCATCCATCACAGGCATGCGTATATCAAGAAATATAATATCTGGTCTTTCTTTAGTGCCAATGAGCTTCTCTTTTAACAGTGATAGTGCAGCAACTCCTGATTGTGCGACATGGATTTGTTTTGCAATTCCTGATGCTTTAACCTGTCGTTCATTAATGAAATTGGCCACTTCGTCATCGTCAATAAGCAGAATATTTTTCATCTTAACCATTCGTCTGATTAGGCAGGGCAATGATAAAACGACTTCCTATGCCTGGTGTTGATTCCACCGAGATGTTACCCAACATCTTTTCAACAATTTCTTTACATATATACAAACCCAACCCTGACCCAACAGATTTGTCTGAGTTTCGATAGAACATTTCAAATATTTTCCCCTTTTTATCATTCGGTATCCCTTCTCCATTATCTTCAACTGCTAACACTCCCTTATCAACCGAAGATATAAATGAGAATTTGACAAAGGAATTCTTCTCTTCTTCGCGGCTGTATTTAATAGCATTGGAAATCAGGTTGTTTATCAAAGTTTGCACCCTCTGTTTATCAGAAATAAATACAACCTTCTCATTAGTGGTAACTGAAAAACGGATGTTTTGGGCTTTTTTCAAATGTTTCAAATTGTCAACAATGGTATTTGCCATTTCCTTAATATTCAAAGTTTCAGGGATGAGTTTCATTCTTGAGTTTCTGGAATAATCCAGAATGCTCTGTATGGTGTCATCAACCTGATGGACACTCCTTTTCATCATAGTCAGATAAGAAGCTATTTCTGAGTTCAAATCAGCAGCATCGCCGCTTAAATCAATAAGTCCTAAAATTGACATCAGCGGGGCCCTGAGGTCGTGAGAAGTGCTATAGACAAACTGGTCAAGTTCTTCATTTATTTTCTTAAGCTCCTTATAATTACTTTCCAGTTCTTGCTGGGCCTTTTTGTGCTCGGACACATCAATAACCACGCCTTCGATAATTTGAGATCCTGTTTCTATATCATTTTGTAGAGATGAATTTTCAATAACATATACCGCTTGCCCATTCTTGTGTTTCAGCACCCCCTCTATATACTTTAATTCCCCGGTCTTCCTCAGACTATTGAGAAAGAACTGACGATCCGTGTCGGCGAAATAAAGGTCCTTTGCTTCCTTCTTAATAAAGTCTTTACTGGAATCATAACCAAGCATTTTGGCAAAAGCATCATTACAGGTTAGAATCTTTCCCTCAAATGTAGTTTGATAAATTCCTGCCAGATTCCTTTCAAATAACGAACGAAACTTGATTTCACTCGCTTCTAATTGCTGTTCGGCTTTTTTCAAATCAGTAACATCTGTAACAAATCCTTCCAAATGCAACAGGGTGCCATCGGTATCAAAAACACCAAACCCTCTTTCCCAAACCCATTTTATTTCCCCTTTTTTGGTTAGAATTCGATATTCAACCTCGTAAGGTTTTTGCCTGTTTAATGCTTCCTGAACCTGTTTCCAAACTTGTTCCGAATCTTTAGGGTGGAGCTCCTGGCCGCAGGAGATTGTTCTTTCAACCAGGTATTCATTCTGCGAATACCCGGTTATTTCAAGGACGCTTTCACTGATGTATTTAGGTGTATAGTTTTCATCGTTATTAACTTGATATACATACCCGGGCAGGTTTTTGATAATATTCGACAAAAATGCTTCGCTTTTTTGCAACGCCTGTTCTGCGGATTTTCGTTTGGAAATGTTCATAACAAAACCGGTAACCCCTTCAACAGTTTTGTTTCTTATAATTGGGTAGAGGAATACCTGAACATACTTGATATCATTTCCAATTGCGTAACTAAATTCAAAGGAAACATTCCTTCGCAGAAGCGTTTCGTCTATTTTTTGCTTCCAAAAATGCTCATCTTCCAGTGGCATTGCCTGATAAAAAATAATTCCGGTGGTCGGGGTATTTCCACTATAAAGTGAGTACTCATCACCAAATGCTTTGTTGAAAACAATAAGTCGATGATTTCTATCCATAGACCAAATCATTTCTGCGGAGTTATCCATTATCTCCTTCAGGTTCTTTTCGCTCTCCTGCAATTTGTCTTTCGACAACATCAGTTCTGTGAAATCTGTATGAGACACAACAATCTTATCTGAATCATTTCCAAAGTTCATAACCCTGAAAATAAACCATCTTAAGTTATCGGAAGAATGACAAGGATATTTCAATTCAAAAGCGGTTTTTTGTTTGTTCAGAACCGAACGGATGCCCGCGAGAGCATCAGAAGCAATTCGATCTCCTGATTCTGCGGCTTTTTCACAATGTTCGAAGAAGTTACTTCCCGCTAAAAGCCTTTCAAGGTTGGTATTCCCATTTTTTCTGGCAAAGTCAGCCCAGGATTTGTTTACGGTCAATACGACTCCACTTGCATCCATAACTGCAATATGGCTGGTGAGTGAAGACAAAATATTTTTATTAAACGCTTCACTTTCTCTCAGATTATTTTCAACTTTCTTGTTTTCGCTGATGTCCCTTATACTGCTGATGGCAATAATACCATTGCCCGTTTGGAAATAACTTAAGCCTATATCAACGGGGAATTCGTCTCCGGTTTTTTTTACGGCAAAAAGCTCCCTGTTTGCTCCTCCCATCATTCGATTCGTTGGATTTTCGAAATAACCATCCACATGAAATTGATGGGTCAAATGGTATTTAGCGGGAATCAAAATTTCAATTTTTTTTCTGCTCACCTCTTCTTGTGAATAACCAAAGAGCATCTCAGCTTTTGGATTGAACAGTACAATTTCGCCCTTTTCATTGATCCCTATGATGCCATCGGGCGAGGCACTGAACAGCCCTTCAAACAAATGCTTCTGTTCCTGTAACTCCCGGTCTTTTTCTGTCATAAGTTGGTTTTGTTTTCGAAGACTCCGGTTAGCCATTAATATTACCGAACCGAGAAGGGTCAGAAGCAGCCCCGACAAACTGAAGAATAATATGATCTGAAAACGTTTTGATGCTACAAAAACCTTCACTTTCATATTCTTAGCATCAACATCTGTTAGGTTAAAATCAAAAATGGAGTTAATGGAATGCTGAAACTCCTGCTTTCGGTTTCTATTCTGAGATTCAAAGATGTCTATGGCTGCCTGAGCATCAATCGTACTGAGACGAACCAAATCCATGCGATTCTTAATATTGATACTTCTTTGAGAAACAAAGGAATCAAAAAGTTCGCGTTCCTTCAAACTGTTTATTAGTTGCCTGTAAGCCAAAATATACCGACTTGTCTTTTGCAACCCTGATTGTATCTGTTTCTGTTCTTCCTTTCTTTTTTCATCACTATTGGCATATAATAGCCTGAGAGTAGCCTCCTCAATCAGGTGTGAGGTATGCCGAATATTGGCAATAATTGTCAATTTTTCGGTTGTATTTTTTGAAATACCCTGATACAATTTAGTGGTTTGATTCGAAGTATTGATAATCGAATAAGAGGTGATGACAATGGTTAGGAAAGAACCGATATAGAGCAGTAACAGTAGCTTTTTTAAACCAATTTTAGAGAGAATTTTCATTCCATTTGATTCCTTTAAGTCGTTTTTAGAACCTGACTTAAGCTGCAAAAATGATAAAAACCCTGATGAACGGAAATTTGGCCAAAGTGGTATTGCAACTGCTTGAATTGAACATGTTCGTCATTCATGAATAAGCACATGGTTATCCCGTTATTCCTGCTCATAAAAGGATTTCAGTTTGTCGGGATTTACAATTACAAATTTTTTATCTCGCTTAAGAACCCAACCATTTTTTGTAAAATCTGCTAAAATACGGGAAGTGGTTTCTTTACGCAGACCGGTGTACAAAGAAAGTTCATCATTCGTAATTTCGACTTCACACTCATCTTCTTTGCTGGTAAGACTTATTAACGAAAATGCGACTTTGGTTTTGGCATGGTTACTCATCATTATGACCAGGCGGTTATTGCAGAAAAAAAGTTTTTTCCTCAGTCCTGCCATCATCATTTTATTTACCTCAGCGTTCGTGTTGCAAAAAGAGTTTATCAAACCCCTGTCAACCATACAATAGGTAATGGGTTTGGAAACTACACCCGAAAAAGGAAATTTTAAAAGGTCGGAGAAATATGCCAACATACAAAGTTCACCCGGCTTTATGAAGTCAACAATGCCTTCTCTGTTGTCATGGTTTTCCTTCATCATTTTTATCATTCCTGAACGCAATATCGGGAGACTGATTATGGTGTCGCCTTCGAGAAATAAAAATTGATTTTTCCCCGCTTTTCTTGGAGTTTTTTGAAGATTTAATGCATTTTTTTGCTCAGTGGTCAAATAAACGTAAATGCACTTTTGATTCAAGGTACATGAATGACAATTGAGACTTTTTATTTCCGGCATTTGTATTTTTACAAAGAATTGACAAACGTAGAAAAATAATAAAATTCAAAATTGATTTAAATCAACAACAGTGGTCTAAAAGACTTTGTTTGATTAAGAGTAAATCTTAAAAAAAACCCGCAAAAGTTATTTGCAGGTTTCCCGTGATTAAGATTTGGGCTGACCTATCGCGTATAGTTATAATTATTCTTTTTGCCTCCGGCCGTAAATTCAACATTGTAATTTGTCTCTGTCAGTTTTTTGATATCCCACCAATAGGAGACCGTTGATCCGCCGAAACTAAAACTGACAGTTAGTGAATTTGAGTCGAGGTCATTGAATACAAAATTTCCGAGTTGTTTCCAATTGCCTTGTTCCAAAAACATAAATGTCCCATTTTCATTAAACAGATATCTGCCGGTACCATCTGTTGTTTTTTGAACATCATCCTCAAATGTTTCTTTTAAAACCCATTCGTTGGCTATTAGCGACAACTGTGATTTCTTTGCCGGAGTTGGGTTTTTAGGTTGGGTCGGTTCAACGGTCTCATCTTTGCAGGCGTAAACCGTGGTACACAGCAAAGCAATGTAAATAAGTCTTTTTGTCTTCATGTCTTTTTTTGATTTAGTTAAATTTAGTTAAAGAGGCAGGTGAGAAGCAACGTGTTGCAGGTGCAAAGCGTCTAAGGTGTTCATTAGTGACCAACAGGAAGAACTGGACAATGAATGGCAAATTTTCGTTGACGAACCGTAGAGTAAGAAACACCATATAAACTACTTTTAAAATGAAATTGTCATCGGCGTCAAAAATTTGAATCCCAAAAAATGTTAACCGGCAATGAGAAAATATGAAACCAATTAAGTTGCGTTGTATTGTAGCTGATGATACAGCGTTGGCACGTCGCCAAATCATCCGGCAATTGGGAAAAATTAGGGAAATAGAAATAGTTGGAGAGGCCGAAACGATTGATTCATTAATTGAAGCCAATGACAATCATAAGCCCGATCTGATATTTATGAATGTCATACTTAGAAACAAGAGTGCTTTAGACTATCTGCCCAAAACCAGCAAAAAACCCATGGTGATATTTGTCACTGAACATAGCAACTATGCTCTTTCGGGTTACGAAATCAGTGCCGTTGACTATTTGCTAAAACCCGTTTCCGATGAAAGATTGGTTCAAAGCATAGAGAAAGCTATAAAACAATTTTCTGATTCGCTTTCGTTTCCTCTGATTTCCAATTTGGACCTATTCCTAAAAAGTAATGGCAAGTACTATCGGATCATGGCCTCTGAAATTCTGTTCGTCAAAAGCCTGGAAAACTATGTGGTTGTCTATCTGGACAACAGGAAACTCATTTGCAAAATAACGCTGGAGCAAATACTGCGAATGTTGCCACAAAACCTGTTCATACAGGTACATCGTTCCTATATAGTAAATGCTCAAAAAATTGATTGTATTGAAAAACTCAATATTCATATTAAGGATGAGATCGTTCCTATCAGCAGGGACAGGAGGTGCGAAATTTATGATCGGTTAATGCGGTAAGATAGGGGCGACTGTCGTATTTAGGATAAGAAATTCGGTCACAAGAGTTTCCGGAAAATTGTGTGACTCATAGATTTACAGTGATGGGAAATATGAATGCCGCCAATTACAATTAATTTTTAGTGCATTTTGGACTTCACCTAAGTCGGCCAATAAACATGTAATCGTAATGGTCTTGCCACTTTTTAGTTTGATTCTCAAATAATTAAAACTCTTTTCGTTTTGAAATTCTTTGCCTGAATAAATAATCAAACAATCTGCTATTTGATCCCTGCCAAATATTAGTTGACCATAACGATCAGAATACATGACCTTTTTCGTTTCATTGCCGATCATCAGCACAGCGTTGAAATTTTGAATTGAATAAGTAACAAAAAGAAACAGATCACCTCCCCAAATCAAAATAGCTATCATTTGAAGAAATAGCAAAAACAACAATTCCGATTCTTGCGGGGGATTAACATAAAACAACATCAAGAAAGTCAAATTCGCCAACAATACAATTATTGGCCACCTCAAATATTGCCACTTTCTTCGATCATTGAAACTATACTGCAAAATTTCATCCGGTATTTCTATTTCACTCTCCTCCGCATTTTCACCTGAAATATCGTAATCTACTTCAATCACTTCCTCAATATTCTGATTAAAAAACATATCTATATAGTCTTCGGGCCCATTTCCATTTGGGTTTAACAGAATATCATTTGACAAGATGAGATGTGCAGAGCCTCTATCGTTTTCATAAATGATTTGAAAGGATTTCAAATTGTTGGCATATATAGAAAGTCTATTCAGGTTTTCATCTGTAAGAATCATGGAGGGTACAGTTGATGCCCATTCTCGTTGCGTTAATTCCTCAATTTGATCCTCCCATGGGAAATTATGAAATGCGATGATGCATTCTTCAAGAGTGACCTCACCCATGGATTCAATTTGATCTTCAAACAAGTGCAATTTTTTAATTTCAAGCGTAATCATCCCCAGTCATTGTTACTCTGTTAAACCGTATAAAGTCACCACTCTGCACATTTCAATTGACTCCCATCTTCTATTTCACATTTCTAAAGTCAACATATTTATGATACTGCATCTAATTTTCTTAGTTCAAAATTTTATTCAATTTGAACGCATTAGATGTTTGATAGAAACCAAATGAGCAAGTATCACAATTGGCACCACCAAACCGGGCAGAAACAGGAAGGGGAAATACAGCACCGCAATATTGGGCTGATCAAAGGCAAATTGCTGGAAATCAAAAGGAACGGACAAAACAGCATTTACAACTATGTTTAGAAGTAAGGCCATGCAAATCAAATTCCACCACAAGATGGCCCTGCGGCCCATTTTCTTGTTCCTATATCCAAAATACCAAACAAGGGGGGCCGTCATTCCGGCGAGAATATCAAAGTTCCTTCCTTCGAAGGTCATGAGTTGAGGCACCATCTCAAACATGCTCAACCAAAAAAGTACGACTTCTACCGGAAACCTGACCGTATGAAGGAGCGTGAGTCTTTCAACGCTTAAACCATCAATAAATTTCCTTCCTCTCATAGTCACAAAAAGAAACAAGATGGTAGCAAATGGAGGTAAAACCAAAAACAAGATTCTCGGTGGCAAGCCTCTGGTCACTTCATAGAATTCTGAAAGCCCAATAAATGTCTGAAGTATTGTCCATGCCGTGAATACAATCATGACGATCTTTGATTTACCGGATGCCCAATAAAAACCGGCAACAGTCGAAAGGGTTGTTAACGCAAAGATGACAGAGATAAAAATGGGCAGACTTTCCATTGAAGTATTTATAAAGGTGTAAATTAATACTTTTTGCTCACAAGTATCGGGAATTTTCAAATTTTCAAATTGGCAAATTTTCAAATTAATTGAGGCACAATAATTGTTATCTTTGCCTGCAAAATTCATTTATGAGAATATTTCAAAATTGGGGTTCAACTCTGTCAATGTTGTTTATTGGCTTGGCGTTATTCATGGCTTGTGGCAGCAACAATGCCTCAAATGCTGTTGATTCTTATGAGATTGCGGGCACTGTAAAAGGAGCTGCAAATGCACTGGTAGTGTTGCACGAAATCACTACCTCAAAACTCATTTTTAAAGACAGCGTTCGTACTGATGCCAATGGAAAGTTTTTAATGAAAGGAACAATTCCAAATGCAACGATATGCTATCTAACCGTTAATTCTGATAAACCACCAGGCGTACCTGTTGTTTTAGAAAACAAGCAAAAATTGAAAGTTGACATCACATTGGGAGATTATATACAGGCCGAACTCAAAGGAGACAAAGCCAATGAAAAGATGAATATTCTCTACAAGTTGTACATGGGGCACAATAAAGTAATGAGCGAGTTTCAAGTTCGCGTAAATTCGATTGACCCGACATCGGCAAGTGATAGCATAAAATTGGCCATAGATGCGGAATACAAAAGCCTTCAAGATAAAATGTACAAAGAAATCAGGGCATTCGTCAATGCCCATGAGGGAACACTGGCAACCTATTTTGCCGCAACCTATCTTATGCAGGAAACTCCGGTGGCCTTGGTTGAAGAAGCCGCTAACAAAATGAAAACAACACTTCCCACATCAAGTTATACATTAGAACTCGAGAACAGAGTTTCCTCCATTAAACCACTTGATCCTGGTAGTTTGGCTCCAGACATAAGCCTTACTTCACCTGACGGAAAGGTAGTACAACTTTCTTCCCTAAGAGGTAAGGTGGTGATGATTGACTTCTGGGCATCATGGTGCAGACCATGTCGCATAGAAAACCCGGCAGTTGTAGCACTCTACAATAAATACAAGCAAAAAGGGTTCGAAATTTATGGCGTATCACTTGATCAGGATATGGCCAAATGGAAAGCTGCCATTGCTGCCGACGGCCTTACCTGGCACCATGTGAGCGATTTAAAAGGATGGAGTTCTTCAGCAGCTCAATTATATAAAGTAAACTCAATTCCTTTTACAGTATTGCTTGACAAAAATGGTCGAATTTTGGAAAAAGGCTTGCGTTCACATCAGCTTGAAGCCAAACTGCAGGAATTATTAAATTAACCATTACATAAACCTGAGATAACAGGTTGTGTTCTTGTTTGGAATAATTTTGCAAAAAATTAAAATATGGGCAACCGTATACTCATTGTTGATGACGACCCGGATATTACCGAGTTTATTCAATACAATCTACACAAAGAGGGCTTCGAAACCGAAATAGCATCAGACGGGCTTGATGCGTTGAAAAAAGCCGACAGTTTCAAACCGAATCTTATACTTTTGGATGTGATGATGCCAAAGATGGATGGGATGGAAGTTTGCAGAATACTAAAATCATCAGCCGGCAATAATGCCTCCATTGTTTTTCTTACGGCACGCGATGAGGAGTATTCCGAGCTCGCAGGATTCGAAGCCGGGGCCGATGATTATATATCAAAGCCACTAAAACCAAGAGTCTTATTGAGCAGAATTAAAGCCGTTTTGAACCGGAAAAAAACAGACACTGATAATTCAGACGCCATACACATCAAAGATTTGAAGATTGATAGAAACAGTTATACTGTTATGTTGGGTGAAAAGGAGCTTTTTCTTCCAAAAAAAGAGTTCGATTTATTGTTTTTATTGGCATCGAAACCCGGTAAGCTGTTCAATCGTGAAAAAATCCTTTCGGAGGTTTGGGGCGATGATGTTTTGGTTGTTGACAGAACCATTGATGTTCACATCAGGAAAATACGGGAAAAAATAGGAGACGAAAAAATCAAGACAATTAAGGGCGTTGGTTATAAATTTGAAGACTCTATTTGAGAGAATCTTAAAATTCTGATGGTTAAATGCGTAAAAACCCAACGCCCGGTTCTATTGCCCTTATAGCTGCAACAATTGTAGCCGTAGTAGTTGGAATTTCAGGAATTATTTTTTACGGAACCTCAATAAAAACTTTGATTCTTTTCCTGCTCAGCTTTATTTTTGGGTTGGGTGCTTTCTATTTTTTACTCGATCGTTTTATATATCGCAAAATTAAACTTATTTATAAAACCATCCATAAACAGAAGAGGCACAAATACTCTGTTCCCGGAGGGATGACCCACATGAAAGGTGATCCCATTTCTGAGGTTAGAGATGAAGTAATGTCATGGGCCAAAGACAATATTGAAGAAATCGAGGAATTAAAAAAGCAGGAATCTTACCGAAGAGAATTTCTGGGGAATGTGTCACATGAATTAAAAACACCCATTTTCAATATACAGGGTTATATACACACTTTGTTAGATGGTGCCCTGAAAGATGACACTGTTAATGAAAAGTTTTTGTTGAAAGCATCAGGCAATATTGAACGCTTAGTTGAGTTGGTAGAAGATCTTTCTGCCATCTCACAACTTGAGAGTGGAGAGCTAAAAATGAAGATGCATCGGTTTGACATTCATGTTCTGGCCCGTGAAGTTTATGAGTCTGTCGAGTTGAAAGCAAAGGCAAAAAATATTTTTCTAGGATTTAAAGAAGGTTGCAATGGTTCATTTTATGTGAAAGCCGACAAGCAAAAGATCAGGCAGGTTTTCACAAATCTTGTTGTAAACGCTATAAAATACGGCAGAGAAAACGGACATGTTTTGGCCGGCTTTTATGATATGGACAAATATTTACTCACTGAGATTTCTGACAACGGTGAGGGAATTGAAGAAGTACATCTGCCCCGTTTATTCGAACGCTTTTATCGAATTGATAAAAGTCGCAGCAGGGGAGGTGGAGGGTCGGGTCTTGGATTGGCTATTGTAAAGCACATCATTGAGGCTCATAAGCAAACCATTAATGTCCGCAGTGCTCCAGGGATAGGAACGACTTTCGGGTTTACATTGGAAAAGGGATAGGAGACCGCAAAAAAAGGCAACTCGTAAGAATCGCCTTTTTAGTTGTAGTTCCCAAAAAGTTATTTTGAGGGCACGACAGGATCTTTGCTCTGAGATTTGAAAGCCTGAATATCAAACAACAATGTGAATCTGAGAGTATTTTGCAAAGGGTGCCTTTGACTGATTGGTTGCAAATAGGCAATGTCCAATCCAAAAACATTATACCTGATACCAATCCCAAAAGTAAGATAATTACGACCGCCTTTGGTTTTTGCTTCATGGAAATAACCCGCTCTCAATGCAAACTGTTCATCATACCAATATTCCATGCCGGCAGAGGTAGTAAACTCTTTTAGTTCTTCACCAAACCCACCCGGGGCATCACCAAATGATGAAAACATTCCTGCAATTACAGGACTATTATCAAGTTTTCTACCGGTAATAATTTGCTGCCCGTTTACGGTGTCATATTCATATTGAGGAGTTGGAACCATTAGTTTATTAAAATCAAGCATTAGGCCCAATTGGTTATATTCATCCATTTTTATTTTCCAATAGGTTCCCAGCCGCATGTTGATTGGAATAAAATCCCTGTTGGCATCTGTGGTATAGGTTATTTTGCTACCCATATTGCTAATATTGGCACCCAGAGCATAGGTAACATCTTTGCCACTTATTTTGATATCATCTTTCCAGTAAACACCAATATCTCCGGCACCGGCCAGTCCGGCTTTTACATCTGAAGAATAAACCCTCGAAACCAGTCTTGACTGAACAAAACGAAGGGCAACTCCAACAGAAAATCGTTCTGATAATTTTGAAGAATACGCTACGTCAAAAGCAAACTCCTGGGGCTTGTCAGTTCCCATAGGGTTTCCCTGATCATCTGTAAATTGAATTTCACCCAAAGTAAAATATCTCATTGAAGCCGCTAAAACGCTTCTGTTGTCTTTGCCAAACTTACTGTAACCCGACAGGTAATATAACCACATGTCAGGCACCAATTGCTTTAACCAAGGCGTGGCAGAAAGGCTGATACCTGCCTTTTTATCATTTGGAATAAAAGCGAGTTTACCAACATTCCAGTGAATTGAATTGGCATCCGGATCCATGGCTACACCGGCATCACCCAATCCTCCTGATCGGGCATCGGGGGTGATATTAAGGAATGGCACTGCAGTGGTAATAACGTTTCTTTCGTCTTTCAAATTATCTTTAGTAATACTTGTCTGAGCTAAAGAACAAATTGACCATGACGCAAAAGCGAAGGTTAAAAGTGTGTGTTTAAAATTTTTTGTTTTCAATCTTTTAGTCGTTTGTAGATTCGAAGCAAAATTATACAATTTTGGCAATTCGCAACTTTTTAGCGAATTATTAATTTATCAAAAGCAAAATCACCGGAGCCATCATCAGCAGTTACACTAAGCTTTATGATGTACATACCGGCGGCCAAGCCTTTGAGAAACTGTTCATCACGACTATCTGTCTCTATTCTGGTCGGGGCATTTTCTATCATTGATTTCTTTTGATAAATCAGTTTGCCATCAATGGATGAAATAATGATATCTGTTGTGATCGTCATACCACCTTTATTATGGTTGAAAACAACTGTAGTGTAATCCGTGGCTGGATTTGGATATGAAAAAAATGCGTTTATTTTCATCTTGTCCTTTGGCCCGACAATGAATTCAGTATAAGCATCTGCTGAGTTATTATAAGAATCCCAAATCTTCAAATGGATGCTGTGTTTCCCCGGTTGTAATTCACCCATTGGATAACGAATTTCTCCGTATTGGTAACTGTCCAGTTTATTACTATAGTAACTATTAAGAATGATTATTTTTTCATTGCTGGTGCCTTTATCCAAGATCGCAACAATGTCTCTTCCTATCCCATTGCCTACTGTGTTTATCCCATTTTCATCAAAGATATTGGCAAGAAACAAAGGAGATGAGGATACCATGTCTCCAAATTTGAAACTACTATCCTCCATGAACAATTTCAATTTCGGCCCCTTGTTGTCGGTCACAATTTGGTCGGTTGACCCACCAACATAAAAATCGTTATTATAACCGGAAGCATCAATTTGACCATTCGTTGCGTAATATGATATTTTACCAAAACCATATTGGTAAGAAATATCCTTTGGAACAACAAAACTAAATTTGAACTTTCCCTCCTCAATGCTGACGATGCCTTTATACAATACACTGTTTTGCATTTTATAATCAACCACATAACTGCCCGGGTCATTCCCCAAAGTTTTGTAAGTCAGAAATTTATCATAAACGGTTGGATAGAGTGTTCCACTGAATTCGTTATCCAATGAAACTCCGTTGCGTACTTCTCCTTCAATAGTAACTATTGAAAGAGCCCGGAGGGTATCACTTATTGTGTCTAATCCCATTTCATTTATTTTGGTAGTGACCACCTCTTTTTTAGGATAGGCAAGTGTCAGAGCAGGATCTCCAATCAGAATAAAATTCCTTTGATTAACGTCTCTTACCGAATTGTTTTTGCTGTCGGCGTAAACCTGACCCATTGTGGGCCATACGCCATTTCTCTTTTCAAAAATATTGCGATTAAAAACCACTTCATTCAAATCGCTGTTTAACCCAATCCAAACAACTCTGGAGGTACTGATAAGCCCGATACCGCCACCATTGGGGTTGAAGAGAAAAAGTTCCCCGGGAGAACGTTCAATCGGATCGTCAAATTGAGTAAATGTGCAGGTAGCTGTTATAAACAAAGGCAGTTTATTTTTGTTGGTCCATGCACTTATCATGGCCCTTGTAACGACTCTTTCATGGGCCAGGCCTGAACCCCCACCATGCCCGATCCAATTAAAAATCAGATGTCCGCGGTCGAAAGCTGCTTCTATTGCTTCATTCACATCAGGGTACTTATCACCGCTGCCAAAACTAACTTGCTTGTAGGCGTCAAGGTAAATTTTGTTCACATTATAAGATGGAGACTGGTTGGTAATAACTGCTGTTATTCGTTCTACATCGTTTAAATGAATGTTTCCATCCTCATCATCTCCAACAAAAGTGATCTGATTTCGCCAATCCCCAAAGGATTCTGCTTTGTGATAATTTATCACTTTGTCAACTGCAATTTTTGCGTCTTCTTTTGTGCTTGCCGGAATGCGACCAATACCAATATCCAAACCTTCCAGGATGTTTTGAATTCCCCAATATCCTTCCCCGTCATCTAAAATAGCATAATAGTCGTCTGAAACGTAAGAATCCGTGGGAGAATAAGAGTTTGGGCTTTCATATGATGCAACCAGATTCGTCAAAGGGTTTTTATAGTCATAGCTGGCATCGCCAAACATTAAAACATTTTTTAATTTTTTTGAAGTCCCTTGTCCTCGGTCATACAGCATTTTTAAAAAATCTCTGATTGCCGTTACGTCCTGAGTACCAGAAGAAAACTCATTATAAATTTGCTGGGGGGTGACAAGGGCATAAGTGTAACCTTCCCTTTTTAAATGAAATTCTCCCAATCGCTTTGCCTCGTCTTTGAAATTCGGATGAGCAATGATAACATATTCCAAATCTTTCATTGCGTGCAAATTTTGATTTTCAACTTTGCCTATGAATATAGGCTTATCTTCCAGGTTACTGAGATCAAACGCAATAAATTCTTTTAATTTTCCTTCACCATTCACAAGAAAAGTGGTGATTCCTGCTGAACTGAAAGAATTTTGGATTACTGGGTTTAAAAAATCGCTGACATCCCATATCATTTGTGGTGTTCCTGCTATTTCATACTTTATCCAATCCTTTAACTGGGTCCCTTTTTTTCTGAAACTAAGTGGCACCCCTGAATATTTTAAGTCACTTGTTGACAGAATCTCATAATAGTCTAGATAGACATTATCACTGGTCTTTGGTTTAGAAAAATCAAAAGAAATATTCAAAGCCCCCCCACTGGTCGAAGTATTTTCTTCTATAATTTCAGGTGGTGTCATAAATTCCCTATCATACTCGCCATATACAGGAGAAAAGATTCTTGTCAAAACAGTGTTATTATTGATTTTTATTGATAGTGAGCTGCCAGACTGAGCAAGAACCGCACGAACCGAGAGCCTTGTTCTGAAAGTCACCGGCTGCGTTGTCAATGGTATTTCTTCACTAAAATTGGCAATTGTTATTTTATCGTCTTTATAAATCGGGCTAAACCATTCCCTGCCACTGCGAATGACATTTTTTTCATTAAACTCTCTATGAAACAGATAGTCATAATCCTTTATTGTCATAGCCGGGATATTCCCCTGACCATCATTTCTTTCACCTATTCTTTTACTTTCTGCCCCATCCAACGTCAGAAAATAATACGCCTTACTATCATAATAATGCGATGAATACTTGAAAATATTTGACGTTGTATCTAACCACCACCCATTAGGACCCTGACCATAAAATAGAAGATAATCACCACCATCCATTTTGTTATTGCCATTCTGATCCCGGATATATACCGGATTTTCAACCAAATCATCCGCTCTTGGCACTGAAATCGGTTCAGGCAACATTAATCCTCCGTTTCCAAAAACTTTTATTGATTTCAACGCAGTTCCAACAGGATTGATGCCCATCTTCGAAAGTAGTTCCGCATCTATTTTATAGAGGCCCGATTTTGAAATACTCATTTTATACCATTTGCCGTCAGCCAATATACCGTTTTCAGTATTTCCCTTCTTGTTCAATTTAGCACCAGTCTTTGGAGGTGCTTCTTTCATTTCAAGTGAAAACTTCGACAACAATTTCATTATGCCGGTCTCGGAGTATCTTACCGGATAAACATAAATAACCGTATGCGATTGGCCCTGTTCCAGTACGATGCTGCTTTGATAAAAGTAGCTTTCAGAATATACACCCTTTATTGAAAGTTGATCACATCCAATTTCTTCACCAATCCTGAAATCAGCAATTATAAAGGCACCGGGAATTTTCTGAAAATAATAAGGAACCAACATATTGTTCTTTAATTTCCAATTTACATTCGTAAATCCACCGGTAATTTTATCTGCAGATGCAACACAAGGAACCTTCACCCAATCTAATGAAACGGAAATTGCTTCGGCACTTATTTTTGAGTACCACAATATCAATAAAATAAAAAAAGATACAATTTTGGGATTCAATATTTCGTGCTTTTTTTTCATAACCGTTAAATTTAGAGACACTATAACAATAATACGGCAAAAATATTGTTTTAATGGTTGTGAAATTTGGTAAAAGAGAAAAAATGGGCTTATTTTGACATTCTGATTATATTTGACGGCTTTTTTAGTCATCGAATTGAATTTACAAATTGGAAATTTTTGACAAATTATGAAATATATATTACTTTTTCAGCTATCCGTATTGTTGTTACTTAAGGTCGAAACGTCATTTGGTCAGGACCCAGAGTTTACGCAATTTTATGCTACACCAATTTATACCAATCCTGCAATGGCAGGTACCGGTCAATGCGATGGAGGTGGTCGTGCAGTACTTAATTATCGTAACCAATGGCCAAGTTTGCCTGGCACTTTTGTAACCAGTGCATTTTCCTATGATCAGCATTTTGATAAAATTGGAGGAGGAATAGGACTTCTCGCCGTTCGTGATCAGGCGGGTGAAGGATTGCTTACATCAACAAATTTGAGTGGCATATACTCTTATCAATTAAGGGTAAACAAGAAGTTCACCATGAGGTTTGGCTTAGAAGCACAATTCGGAATGCGTAGCATTGATTGGAAAAAGTTGCGTTTTGAAGATCAGATTGATCCGGCCAAAGGGTTCGTCAACCCAACGTCTGAGCCTTATATCGGCAACCAGATTAGTTATGCCAATTTTGGTACCGGATTTTTAGCTTATACGCCAAAATTCTATGGCGGTATTGCGGTTCACAATCTGATCGAACCAAACCAAAGTTTCTATGGAGACCCTAAAGCAATCGTTCCAAGAAGATATACGGCACATGCCGGTGTTGTGGTGCCATTAGATAAGAGAAAACAGCCAAAAGCCACTTTCTCTCCAAATATCTTGTTCATGCTGCAAAACAAGTTTACCCAAATTAATGCCGGATTTTATATCAACAGGGGACCTTTAGTTACCGGCCTTTGGTTCAGACAAACTTTAGGTGAAGAAAAAAATCCTGATGCTCTGATTGTTTTAGTTGGATTTAGAAAAGATAAATTCAAATTTGGTTATAGTTTTGACCTGACTGTTTCTCAGGCACGGGCCGCAGCAAGAGGGTCTCATGAGGTATCAACGGGAATAGAATGGTGTGCTAAACAGAGACCAAGAAAATATCCGAAGTTTAGTTGTCCTGATTTTTAATTCGCCTATTTTATATATACTTGCAAAATAAAATAAATCTGTTCTCGTTTTTTAAAAGCATTTGAATTAATAAAATCCTGAATATGAAGAAAAGGAATATAGCTGTGATAGCATTGTTAGGAGCTTTCTTGTTGCCCACTTCCTGTAAAAAGGAAAAGTCGGCGATCACAGGTTGGAGATATAACAATGCCAAGTGGGGTGGGTTCGAGACCTATGATTATGCCGGTCAGGAAACCGGGCCCAACTTATTACTTGTCGAAGGTGGAACATTCACCATGGGATCATCTGAACAGGATGTATTATATGATCACAACAACATAGAAAGAAAGGTTACTGTACCATCTTTCTATATGGATCAAACAGAAATCAGTAACAAGCATTATCTTGAATATTTGTGGTGGCTGGGAAGGATTTTTGTTGATTTCCCTGAAGTTTATTATGAAGCACTGCCTGACACTTTGTGTTGGAGGGACAAACTGGCTTATAACGAACCTTATGTAGAGCTTTATTTGCGTCATCCCGCTTATCAAGAATATCCTGTTGTTGGGGTTAACTGGCTTCAGGCAACAGCTTTTGCCGCGTGGAGAACTGACAGAGTTAATGAAATGATATTGATCCGTGAAGGTATTTTGAAACCTAATCAGCTCAATGGTGCCCAATTAAATGAAGAGAATTTCAATACCAATACTTACCTAAACGGGCAATATGAAAGCTCTGCTCCCGGCAAACACTTGCTGAAAGACATTAACGGTGGCAAAGGGATTACAAGAAATGTCAGAATGGAAGATGGTATATTGTTGCCGGACTACAGGCTGCCAACTGAAGCCGAATGGGAATTTGCCGCTTTGGCAAATATTGGCTCCTCCGTTTATGAAAACATTAATGAGAAGAAAATATACTCATGGAATGGCTTGACCGTTAGAAACCATGGAAAAGAAAAAGATCGTGGCAGCATCAATGCAAACTTCAAAAGAGGCAAAGGAGATCAGGGCGGTATTTCAGGAAGATTGAATGATGCAGCGTTTATTACAACTGACGTCTTTTCATACTGGCCAAACGATTATGGGTTATACAACATGGGAGGCAATGTAAGCGAGTGGGTAATGGATGTTTACAGACCTTTGTCCTATGAAGACATGACCGACTTCAATTCTTTCAGAGGCAATGTTTACAAAAAGAAAAAATTGGATCTGGACGGAATTGTTGATCGTAAGGATAGTTTAGGAAGACTGCAATATATACCGGTTACAGAAGAGGAAAACGCAGCACGAAGGAATTACAAAAAGTCGGACAACATTGGTTATATTGATGAGGAATATTACAACGATGGCGATCAGCAGTATGAGTATGGTGTTACCACCTTGATCAATAACAAAGCCCATGTTTACAAGGGCGGATCATGGAACGACCGAGCTTATTGGCTTACTCCCGGAACCAGAAGATTTTTAGATGAAGAGCAGTCTTTATCTACGCTTGGTTTCAGGTGTGCCATGCACAGAGTCGGAGCCCCAAATGATAAAAGAAAATAATCTTTCAGATTAGTGAACAAAAAAAGCCCGTTAAACGGGCTTTTTTTGTTTATGGGATTTTTGATGATCTAACAGAATTCTTCGTATGCACCTTTCAGATTGGCAGCAATCATCTCGGCACTTCTTCCTTCGATATGGTGTCTTTCAATAAAATGAACCAGTTCGCCCTTTTTAAAAAGGGCAATAGATGGCGAAGAAGGCGGAAACGGCAATAAAAACTCACGGGCCTTCGAGGTAGCTTCCACATCTTGTCCTGCAAAAACCGTGTACAATTCAGCCGGTTTTTTTACTCCTGTCAACGACCGCAAAACGCCCGGACGGGCACTGCCCGCCGCACATCCGCAAACCGAGTTCACAACTAACAACACGGTTCCTTCATTGTTTTGAAGTGCATTTTCTACATCTTCTTCCGTTTTTAGTTCATTGAAACCGTTTTGATTCAATTCGGCCCTCATTGGGGCCACTAACATTTCTGGGTATGGCATATATCTAAATTATGGGTCAAAAATAGTTAAGGCATCGGTGAAATAACAATTAACTAACAAAGGTGTTTTCAGGACAGACTAATAAAACCTAAATTTGCCGCCAATTGAAAAAAATATGTCAGTGCAAACACAAACCTACAAAGTAAAAGACATTTCCCTGGCTGAGTGGGGAAGAAAAGAAATTAAGCTTGCCGAAGCAGAAATGCCGGGATTAATGGCCCTAAGAGAACAATATGGCCATTCGAAACCGCTTGCCGGTGCCAGAATTACCGGCTGTCTTCACATGACTATTCAAACAGCCGTTTTAATCGAAACGCTTACCGCCCTCGGAGCAGAAGTAAGCTGGTCTTCATGCAATATTTTTTCTACTCAGGATCATGCGGCGGCGGCCATTGCAGCTACCGGCGTTCCGGTATATGCATGGAAGGGTATGACAGAAGACGAATATGAATGGTGCATAGAACAAACTCTTTTTGCTTTTAATGATGGCAAAGCACTAAACATGATTTTGGATGATGGCGGAGACCTTACCAATTTAGTTTTAGATCGATATCCTGAATTAGCTGAAGGCATTAAGGGCATTACGGAAGAAACCACAACCGGAGTGCTAAGACTTTATGAACGTCAGAAAAAGGGCTCCCTCCCTGTGCCTGCTTTTAACGTGAATGATTCGGTTACCAAATCGAAATTTGACAATAAATATGGTTGTCGTGAAAGTGCGGTTGATGCCATTCGTCGTGCAACGGATTTAATGTTGGCCGGGAAAGTGGTTGTCGTTGCGGGTTATGGCGATGTAGGAAAAGGAACAGCTTTGAGCTTTCGCGGAGCAGGGGCTCGTGTTATTGTAACCGAAATTGACCCTATATGTGCTTTGCAAGCAGCAATGGATGGTTTTGAAGTGAAGAAAATGGTTACGGCCATCCCTTTAAGCGATATCGTCGTAACTGCTACCGGAAATCGCGACATCATAAACAGCTCACACTTTAAAATGATGAGGGATAAAACGGTAGTTTGCAACATTGGTCATTTTGATAATGAGATAGACGTCGCCTGGTTAAAGTCAAATTATGGAAAAAATCATTACGAAGTAAAACCACAAGTGGATGTCTATAATATTGATGGAAGAGAAATTATTCTTCTTGCCCAAGGTCGCCTGGTTAATTTGGGGTGTGCCACCGGACATCCGTCTTTTGTTATGTCAAATTCATTTACAAACCAGACACTCGCTCAAATGGAATTGTGGAATAAACATGCCAATTATGAGAAAAAGGTTTATACCCTCCCGAAGCATTTAGATGAAATGGTGGCTCGTTTGCATTTGGCTAAAGTTGGGGTAGAGTTGGAAGAACTAAGTGACGAACAAGCTTCATACATTGGGGTTCCTAAGCAAGGACCATACAAATCCGAACAATACAGATATTAAATTTTCAACGGTTGATAGGTTTATTAGTTTAAGGGTTGACAAAATTTGTGTGGTATGCATTGCGTTATTTCAACTTATAAACCAATGTACATTTTTTCAACGCGTCAACCATTAAAAAAAGAAATGGAGCCTAAGCTCCATAACTTACAATTAAATATGAAAATTACTCGAATATGGCTTTCAAAAACTCCGGATGAATGAGGGTCACAAACGCATATCCCACCTTTGTTTCCCATGCTCAAATTCTTTGTCGGGAAACCACCAGATTGGTTGCATAAGCATCCAAAAATAAAATGCTTATTTTTTAGTTTTTTCGGGCTTCATCAGTAAAAATCTGAAGGCTCCTTTTTTATGAGATGTTTCAGGCTTATCATGTTTTTCAAATCCACTCCTTCTTTCATCAGAATTCCAATCACTAGTCGCCTCATATTTCGCCCGTATTGCTTTCATATCTGCCTTCCATTTACCACTTTCAGCTTCCAAAGAAAGTTTAATGGAATCAAAAGCAACCTTATGTGCCTCCACAATTGGCTCCAGGTTGACCTTCATTTCCTGTTTCATATCATGATGCTTTTTATGACTGTTATGTCTGCTTATGTGATGGTGCCCCCTTCGTTCTTCCTTGGCCCCTTCTCTCATCTTCCACACTTTTTTACGCATTGCATCAATGGTTTTTCTTTCTTCTTCAGACAGTTCTTTATTAAACTCTAAACGCTTCTTCCTCAACACTGGTTCTATATTAGATTCACGATAGTTTCTCAATTCGCTCCTCATCTGCTTCATTTTATCCTTTTGCTCTTTTCTTAATTCCTTCAACCGGGTTTGCTGTTCCGGTGTTAACACGGTTTTTACTTCTTTCCGGTGTTCTCTGTGCAGGGCTCTGAGTTTTTCAGCATTCCCTTCAAGATCAGTCAGTAATGGTTTAATTTGTTCTCTATGCTTTTTATCAAGGTCTTCAATAAGTGCACGTTGTTCCGCTGTTAGATTTAGTGCTTCTGCCCATTGTTCCAATTGTTGTTTGTGTTTTACCTCCCAAGCTGACCCCTGAGCATGTGATTTTAATACCATTGGTAACAACATCACGATGACAATCATTTTTTCCTTCATAACATTCGAATTTTAGGTTTTACTTATAACGCTTTTTTTGACGATAATCGTTTCAAAATCCGTTGCAGGGAATTTGAAGAAATAAAAAGGTGTTGAAACTTGCTTAAACCTGCTTGGAAGAATTTGAGTATTTGAATAATCAGACTATTCAAACATAACGGCAATCCTGACCGATTTTTATTCGTAAAATATTGAAAGCACCTTCAAACTGCTGTCATACCATCGGAATGATTGATTCGATAAAATGTCATTAAAAACTGATTTCAGAGGGTGTTGCTAATGTGCATCTACTCAGACAAATTTTTTCAAATAAACCTTTTTGATATTTTTTACCTCTTTTCCGGCTCCGTTAATGTAATAGAGGCCATCTATTTGCCATATATTCTGATAAGACTTATTTTGCATTACCTTATAAATGTACGACTCATTTTTGTCTTCGGCCTTATTTATCAACTGTATGGTAATGGTCAAACCGTCCTTGGATAATACCCAAGATGTAACTTCACCATAATCGGGAGCCCATTTATAATCTCCCTTTTGGTTTGCAGTGAAATTATAAAACCCTTCAATAGGAGATTCGGTGGCAGATTCAATGGGTCTGCTATTGTCTTTGTAAACAGTAAGCGTCACCGCACTATCCATTATCCATCTTCCAGTCAGAGAGGCCACTGTATGGGGTGTTATTGAAAGATCAGGCGGAATGGGTTCAGGGTTGTCTTTGCATGAAACAACAAATAAAGAATGGAGTGCAAACAGGGAGCAAGCAATCATGTAGATCTTTTTCATGGGTTTATTTCTCTAGTTAGGACTATTAAATTCGACCACCAAAAATGGTGATCTTTTATTCTTTGTTCGAACTTAATAAATCAAAATGAAATTTCAAAATTTCTTTGCGTAAAAGAAAGCCGGCAATAAACCCAACCTACATGTTTGCAATAATTGCATCACCAAATTCTGAGCATTTCAGTAGCTTAGCACCCGTCATAAGTCGCTCAAAATCATAGGTTACAGTTTTGGAGGCAATGGATTTTTCCAACGCCGAATAAATCAGGTTAGATGCTTCTGTCCATCCTAAGTACTCAAGCATCAAAGCCCCCGAAAGGATTACCGAGCCGGGGTTTACCTTATCAAGGTTTGCGTATTTGGGTGCCGTTCCGTGTGTGGCTTCGAAAATAGCATGACCGGTTACATAGTTGATATTCGCTCCGGGTGCAATTCCAATGCCTCCTACGATTGCTGCCAATGCATCGCTGATATAATCGCCGTTCAAATTGAGTGTTGCAATCACTGAATATTCCTGTGGTCTCAGCAAAATCTGTTGCAAAAAAGCATCGGCAATAGAATCTTTAACCAGAATTTTGCCCGTTTTGATGGCTGCATCCTGTGCTTCGTTGGCTGCGGCTTCACCCTTTGCGTCTTTTATCTTATTAAATTGCAACCAGGTGAACACTCTATCACCAAATTCTCTTTCGGCCAACTCATAACCCCAGTTCTTGAAGGCCCCTTCGGTAAATTTCATGATGTTGCCTTTGTGAACTAAAGTCAAAGAAGGTTTTTTATTATCAAGGGCATATTTTAAAGCGGCTCTAACAAGACGCTCCGTTCCTTCCTTAGATACCGGCTTAATCCCAATGGATGATGTTTCAGGGAAACGAATTTTTTTAACACCCATTTCCTCCATCAAAAATTTCTTCACCTTATCTGCTTCCGGCGTTCCGGCCATATACTCTATTCCGGCATAAATGTCTTCTGTATTTTCTCTGTAAATCACCATGTCGCAATACTCCGGATGCACAACAGGCGATGGAACACCTGTAAACCAGCGAACCGGACGAACACAGGCATACAAATCCAAAACCTGACGAAGAGCAACGTTCAAAGACCTGATGCCACCACCAACAGGGGTGGTCAGTGGTCCTTTAATACCCACCAGATATTCATTGAAGGCATCCAACGTTTCATCGGGCAACCAGTTGCCGGTTTTATTAAAAGCCTTTTCTCCGGCTAATACTTCCTTCCATTCTATTTTGCGATCACCACCATAGGATTTTTGCACAGCCGCATCAATCACTCTAACCGAAGCCCTCCAGATATCCGGGCCGGTTCCGTCTCCCTCAATAAAAGGGATGATCGGGTGATTGGGTACATTCAATACATTGTTGCTGATGGTGATTTTCTGAGCTGTCATGGCTTAATTTTTTTAAGGGGGCAAAGGTATGCAGCCAGATTGTTATTGACAAGAGGGAATCAGATGACATTGGGGTGTTCTTAAAACAGGTGTCAAAAGAAATTCTTTGAGGGGCCATTTTGAATCTATTGGGAAATTTTCCATTTCTAGAAATAGAATAAGGTTTGAAACTATTATTCTAAATAACTTTCTATAATTGCAGTTCATATTTGTGTCATAAATGAAGATCATTACAGTGAAAAAAGCCTTTTGTGTTATTTTACTGATTGCCTGTCTGGATGGGTTCAGTCAGAATGATCTTGGAGATATGGAAGAGAAAAACGAAAAGGAAAAATTGAGTTTTTTCGATAAAAATGCCTTTTTCATTGTGAGACTTGGATGGGATGGTGGCAATACTCCTTCTACCAGTTATTCACGCCCTATTTACCCAAACCCATTTGACCCTGACCCCAACATTCCAATTACTATGGAAACAGGCCGCCTTTACACCTCCTGGGTATCTATAGTTTCCATTGGGTTCGACAGCAGACTGAATCTCGTTAATTTTGCCGATAAAGCCTCCTTGTCTATTGCGAATGCCATGGACTTTTCTTTCCCAAGTATTACCTATGTTGAACATTACGACCTGAATGAAGCCGGTATGGGTCTTGGAACTTTTTCTACCGGATTCTTCGCAGATTTGAACTTTTTAAATCACGCCACTTACAACAATAGCAATAAGAATGGTTTTACAATGGGTTTTGGAATGAGAGGATATTTGGCACCTCTCATTCCCATTGATGGTCCACCGGAAGGATTTGAATATAAGAAAGTTGTTTTTGGTCCTTCGGTACGCCTAATATTTAAAAGGGATAACAATGATAGAAACATGGCCTATTACCTGGAGGTCGGAATACCTGAAAACGGAATTGACATAGGCGGATTTGAAGCTGCTAATGTATTTATTCGACTTCAACTGGGGTGGATACTTGGATATTAACTTATGAAAACATCAGGACTTTTGATGGGCTTGCTATTCATCACTCAAATGGTCATCGCCCAGGAAGGCGACCCGTTTAAATCTACGGGTAGAATTCCTGATGAACTGTTTTTGTCAACAGTTGAGAAATACAACAAAAAGAAGAAAGAAGCTTTAAAGGCAAATATCAATCAACCAAGAGAATTGCGTCAGTCTCAGGGTATTTTTTATCAGTCCAGCTATTTTATTATTGATGCTATTAAGAGCAATGCCGGCATTTATATAAACGATGAATTGACCATCTATATTAATAAAATAGCTGATGAAATTCTGAAAGACGACCCGGTTTTAAGATCGAAATTGCATTTTTACAGCTACCGTTCGCCCTATGCCAATGCATTTTCAACAGATCAGGGAGATATTTTTGTCACCGTTGGTTTACTGGCTTACTTGCACAACGAAGCAGAACTTGCTTTTATACTCTGCCATGAGATCGTACATTTCAAAAAACAACACAATATTGTAAAGTTCACAGAAACTGCCAAAGCCGAATTAGGAATGGGTAAATACAAAGACGTAGCTGTTGATGAATCGATTGAAGCAATACATGGTTTTTCCAGAGAATTGGAAACTGAAGCAGACCTGAAAGGAATGCAAATGTTCCTGAAAACAAAATACGATATTAAATCAGTGGCTACCATGTTCGATGCACTCGAGGCATCTTCTTTACCTTTCCGAAATGATAAATTCGACCCGCTTCTAATTGGTACCGATTTTTTTTCAATACCAGAGAAATTTTTACCAAAAAAAAAGGAAAAAGAGCAGATTGAATCTGATGATGAAGATGATGAAGACAAGTCAAGCAGCCACCCACACATAGACGATCGAAGGCAATATACCTCGGAATTCATTACAGAGGAAAACCTGAAAAGCAGTAACATCACCTTTCTTCACAAGACGGAAACCGAGTTTGCACTATTGACCGAAAAGGCAAAACATGCTATGTGTTATTACTATTTCGACAATGGTCAATATGTAAAATGTATGTATTTGGCCTACCTGCTTAACATTCAAACGCCTAAGGAAGAGTATGTGAAATTGATGATGAAAAGCAGCTACACGGCGATGATGCTCAAAAACAAGAAAAAAAGTATCTCCGAAAAAAGATGGGAAGTTTTCGAAGGAGAAGAATATCCCTTGTATCACCTGCTCTACAAATCGAAAAAGGAAACCCTTGGCTCCATTAATTTTTTGATTTTCTGGAGCTATTTATCAAAAAATCCGACAGACAGTTTTTGGCGTTATGCCACCTTACTGTCATTAAATGAAATGGTGAATGCATGCGGTAAGAACTGGAGTTCTTATCAGTCAAATAATTTCGACACCACCAGTAAAACATCGGAACACATTATTCTGATGATGCCCTATCTCAAAAAAGCATTTAACGAACCGCTGTTCAAGCAGTTATTCGGAAATATATCTGATTACAAATTCAACCCTGCCGATAAGGAAGAAAATCAGGAAAACGACTTTCACAAAATTTCAAAACAAGCCGAGCCCCCAGGAATTAAAAGTTTGCTCATTATTAATCCTTTTTACTTAAGGGAAGATGCTGCAGTTGATGGTGGTATTGATTTCATAACGGCCTATTCTAAAGAAACCATAATACTCAATCACCTGAAATATGCCTCCAATAAAGCTGGGATTAAGACTTCTATAGTTGATGCGAGAATTGCCGGTAAATATGACGGCGAAATTTTTGACGAAATAGCCGTTGCCACTTCCTATTTTGACAAATTCGCAGAAATAGCGTTCGATACCTCTATAGCCATTATGCCATCTTCAGAAAAGCGGATAGAAGCCCTAAGTCGTAAGTATGATGCCCGCTATTTTATGTATTTTGGAATGAGATCATACAGAGGAGGTGTGGATTATGACAATATGTGGGTCTTGGCCTGGGTTGCTATTTTTCCCAATTTATTACCACAAGTTATCATGACGACTTTCGCAAAATATAGAAAATCAGAATATTACTACCTGATAGTGGATAGTCAAACAGGAAAGGTTGTTACCAGTGGATACCTTGAAACCGAAGGATTACGAGATAACACTCCAATAGTTACCAGAACGCTTTATGAAATTTTTAAGACACTTAACTAAGTTAATGGCGATCTGGGCATCATCCCTGATTTCTGCTGAAACAGTCAATGGTCAGGGCTGGGGAATAATTGACCGCAAGAACAGTCTTTATGTGCAGCCCGAATTTCTAATGGTGCATAATTTCGCTGAATTCTTAGGAATAGATTTGAGGTACTCCGCAGGTTATAGCCGGCAGATAACCCCTAAAATGGAGATGGGAATCAGGATTATGTCAGCCAAAACTAAGATAATTTATCAACCGGATGAAGAGCCTTTTTACAGTTATGAAAGCAGGGGTGGCTTAAAAATGAAAGGGGCAGAACTTGTTTTGAAGCGGTACCACAAAAATGGTGAATTTGTTCCTTTTGGAAGGTTTCTGGAATTCTCAGTTGGTCTTAACATGTTCATTGCGGAATCTTCTGTTTATTACAAATCCGTTGAAATCCCACATGACCCATATCGCATGTGGAAAAAAATCATTGAACCAGACCGTGAAATTAAGACACTTTCTGTTGGATTCAAATTTGGTAAACAGTGGCTGTTCGAGAATCATTTCTTCCTGAATACAGGTGTTTCGTTTAGATTGCATTTTGTAACCGATGAATATTTTGACCCGACCTTTAACAAGGAAGATTTTCAGGTCAGTTCAAAACAAATCTATATTTACTCCATTTTTTCAAGAGACGTTGTGACATCGTTTGTCTCTCTGGGTTATTTCTTCTGATGCCATTTTTTTTATAAACCCTCAAGTTTTTTTCAAAACTTTCAGGGTTTGAAAATTATTGAACCTTCACCAACCTAACCCCCGCTCCATTGGCCTTTAGCAAATAAATACCATTGCCAAGAGCAGAAATGTCCAGATTGTTTTGGCCGGAAGAGCAAGGCTTTTCGTAAAGGAGGTTGCCAACCATATCATAGATGGTTACCGTTCCGGATTGTTGTAGGTGAACCGTCAAATGTCCGGGGGTTGGGTTTGGGTAAACCCTTATAGCGGGCAATTTTTCTGGAAAACCTTCTATGCCCACGTTGCAGGATGGGATCGTGCTGACGAGCGTATTCTTCACTTCATTGGTCATCACCGGCGGGTTGAAATCGAAGTAGATTCCTGCCTTGCCTTTTACAATCGTTCCATTAGGCAGTCCGCTGTTGGGCATGATTTCATAGATCACATAGCCGTGACTGCCTTTTTCGTCGGTGTTGCTGTCTGGCAAATGGATATTGTCGAAACGAAACTTCATCACCCGACCGGGCAATACTTCGGTGATCATGGGCCGATGACTTTGGCCAACTACTCTCAGGGTATTGATGTCCAAATCAGCATCAAGCGAATCCAAAATATAAATGTCTATGGCATCTGCACTTCCGGTATTTTGAAACTGAACGGTATAAGTAAGCACCTCATTTTTCAGGGCATAGTTTTCCTTGCAAGCCCCGGCCGGATAAACGGATTTGATATTGGGGTCGTAGGAATTTCTAACGGGATAACAATACCGTTTGATATTGTTTTTGGTGTTGGAGTCTCCAATTGAGGGCGTAATAAATACATCAAAGCAGAGGGTATCTCTTCTTGTCAAATTCGTCTCCGAAGTAACATTTATAAAAGGTTTGATTGGTTTTGAGTCATAAGACAATCCGGTGAAATTCCAGAATAAAGTGTCTCCTGAAATAAGGTCAGGGTTTGGGGATGCACTGTTGTAATTTACATCAGAATCTAATACCAATCTCATCCCCCCATTCACGGGGTAGCATCCATCATTGAAAGGAGACACATATATATTCGATTTCCTTCCAGGGCTAAAAACATTGGTCGCCAAATCGACAGTTAAGTCAAAGCCTGAGCTGTAGGTAGGTTTATTTATCATCAGGGATTTGAATCTTGAACAATTATTGTTATCGGTCACCTTTATTGAATAAATTCCAGCCGATTTCAAAGTTGCAAAAGAATCCATTGTTGGAGGCACTGTACTCCACTCGTAAGCGTATGGTTGCCTTCCATGAGATGCATGAACGGATGCAAAACCAGCCGTTTTGCAAAGGTTGTTTATTAGGCTATCAACAACCAAAACAAGGTTGGCACATGAGTCTTGATTCAATTTTTGGATAAAAGAATTAATATTTAACATTTTATCTGAACCAAAACCAGTTACAAATACATTTCTAGTCATATCAACCGCGATTGAAGTACCCCAGAAGCCTGTTTTGCACGCATTCAAACATTGAGCCCATTTAAAATTTCCATTTGAATCTAATTTAGAAACGAATGCGGCATCATTTTCTGCATTCAAATAACTAATTCCAGTACCCGGATCAAAATCTACCGAATCCCTAAATGATCCTGTGAAGTAAACGTTTCCAGAATTATCCAGAGTCAATGATAATATCTTGTTTTCGGAATACCCACCAATATTCTTTGCCCAAATAAAATTTCCAGAAGTGTCTGTTTTTGATAGATAAAGGTCTTGATCGCCACTGGCTTTCAAAAAATAGGTACTGGCTCCGTGGTCAAAATCAACTGACCCTGTAAACTCACCCGAAGCGTAAATATTACCAAAATCATCCAATGCAATTTTTGACACAGAATAATCATTCATTAATGATTGTATATGGTTTACTTCAAAATTTTGTGCCCAAATAAATTGGCCTGAAGTATCCAATTTCAAAATGAAGTTGTTTCTTTTGATAGTGTCGGCAGATTGGTAAAACGAACCTGCGTCAGGATTAAAATCGACCGTTCCGTTAAAGTTTCCAGAGGTGTAAATATTACCGGACTTATCTGTTTTAATAGAGGTTCCGGCAGTATAGATGTTTCCTCCTACTCTTTTTGCCCAGACAAAATTTCCATTAGGGTCTAATTTTGATACAAATAAGTCCTGCGGACTTGTGGCAGTTAAAAAGAAGATACCTGATCCCGGATCAAAATCAGCCTTTCCGGCAAATGAACCGGTAGTATAAACATTTCCCGAAGGATCAAGCGTGATCGACAACCCAACATCACCTTCGGCAATGGATAATGCAAGAGGACCCTCATAATTGGTAGCTCCTCCCATATTTCTTGCCCAAATAAAATTGCCGGAGGCATTTAATTTTAGCACGAATATATCAGAACTCCCGGAAGCAGTTAATTTATAGACACCATTGCCAGGGTCAAAATCTACAGTATTATAAAACTGGCCCGTTATGTAAGAATTGCCCGATATGTCTACTACTAGAGAAGTCCCATGTGTGTAATGAGGCTCGGTACTTCCGCCAATCATTTTTGCCCATACAAAATCTCCATCAAAATCAAGCTTTGAGACAAAAATTCCGCCGGGAGTTAAGAAGAAGGTATCAACTCCAGGGTCAAAGTCAGTTAATAAATTGATCGATCCAGTGGAATAAACATTTCCCCACCCGTCCGTGGCAACAGAATTTGAAAGAACGCCGCCCTGTCCATTACCGGTGAATTTTTTTAACCATTCTGATTTCGGTGCCTGTGCATTAATAAATGTTGGTGCCATAAAGCAAAGCAACGGGAATAATATTTTTTTCATGGGATGATTAGGTTGGTTTTCAGATGATCGGTTTCGGTCGTCAATACCATAGACACTATAATCCCGAAAGGTTGCAGACGAATGACATGATATTCATCCGATTAATGTCATATTTTTTCAATCGAGGTTAACCTCCTGATACAACCCCGGAATCTCTGCACTCCTAAACCCTTTGCCTTTGAGTGCCGCCTTGAACAATTCCTGCTTTTCCGGTTCGCCGCTTTTGATTGAATACTTAAAATTTATCTTTGAACCAATCTTCAGCACAGCAGATTCAATGACTACTTAGTATCGCAACAGAACAAACTAATTGAAATGACGTACAATCCGAATGTTCATCACCGCAGATCAATCAGATTAAAAGGATATGACTATTCGAAGGCGGGTGCCTATTTCATTACCATTTGTTGTAAGGATATGAAATGTCGGTTCGGAAAAGTTGAAAATGAAGAAATGATATTTAACGAATTTGGTTCAATCGCAAATGATGAATGGTTGAAATTGCCGGAACGGTTTCCAAATTTTGAATTGGATGTTTTTCAAATAATGCCGAATCATATGCACGGCATTATTGTTTTGAACGAAACTCCTGTCGGGGTAGGGTTCACCCCTACCCAAAATATGCAAGACAAACGAAAAAATGTTCTAAATGAAAACATGTCTGCGTTGGAAAATGGGGCGGGGGTAAACCTCGCCCGGACGGTGAACCCCACGGTTGGGGACATTGTTGGTGCATACAAATCATTGGTAGCAAATGCATGTCTGGATATTTACAAATCGAAGAATAAAATAATGGGTAAATTGTGGCAAAGGGATTATTATGAGCACATTATCCGCAAGGAACAATCGTATCAAAGGATTTCAGATTATATCATCAATAATCCTGCAAAATGGGATGCTGATAAATTTTTTGATCGATAACCAGTCTAACTTAACTCCACCTCCTGATACAACCCCGGAATCTCTACATTCTTAAAACCTTTGCCTTGAAGGGCTGCTTTGAACAATTCCTGTTTTTCGGGTTCGCCGTGCACGAGGAAAAGCTTTTTCAGTTTGGTTTTGTCCAGGTGTTTCAGGTAATCCAGCATTTCGGGTTCATCGCCGTGGGCACTGAAGCTGTCCATGATTTCTATTCGGGCATTCACCCTCACTTCTTTGCCAAAGATGAATACCGGGTTTTCACCGTTGCGGATGCGGGAACCCAGGGTTCCATCGGCACAATAGCCAACTACCAGCACAGTAGTCGTTGGGTTTTCCAGATGATAGCTCAGGTGGTTTTTGATGCGTCCGGCGTTCATCATCCCCGACGCACTTACGATAATGCAGGGGTCTTTGTAATTGTTAAGAGCCTTGGAGGCTTCCGCCTCGCGGATATAGGTTAGTCCGTTGAAACCAAAGGGATTCGGGTCATGCAACATATATTGATTGATGCCATCGTCGAAACACTCGGGGTGCATGATGAAGATTTCGGTTGCATTCACTGCCATGGGGCTGTCCACAAAGACTTTAATCTTTGGCAAGCGGCCGCTGCTTTCCAGTTGGTCGAGCATATAGACCACTTCCTGGGTTCTGCCCACGCTGAAGGCCGGGATCAGCAATTTTCCGCGATTCTCCACACAGGTTTCCTTGATAATCCGCAAAAGAGCTTCTATGTCTTCGGATTCTTTTTCGTGAACAGTTCCGCCGTAAGTAGATTCACAAATCAGGTAATCAACGTCTGGCATCGGTACAGGGTCGCGTAAAATGGGGCGGTGCGGACGACCGATATCTGCTGTAAATCCGAAATACACAAAACTCCGGTCTGCCTTTTCTATTTTAAGGGTGACACTGGCCGAGCCCAAAATATGGCCACTGTCGCGAAACAAAACGGAGATGCCTCTTCGCATGGTGTGCCATCTTTCGTAACCGATACTGACAAACTGATCGAGGCAACGGGTAGCGTCTTCGGCGGTGTATAAAGGTTTTTCGAAAGGTTTCTTGCTGTGGGCATTCCGCCGGTTGCGATATTCTGCTTCGCGTTCCTGTATCATGGCCGAGTCAAGCAACATAATGGCCGACAGATCGCGGGTGGCACTGGTGCAATATATTTCGCCCTCGAAACCATCCTTCACCAGTTTGGGGATGCGGCCTGAATGGTCAATGTGGGCGTGAGACAAAATCATGATTTCAATCTCTGCCGGGTCAAAACCCCATTTGCTGTTCAAATTGTTCATGTCCTCCCTGTGGCCCTGATACAGGCCGCAGTCGAGCAGTATTTTGATGCCTTCGTCAGTAGTGATCAGATGACAACTGCCCGTTACCGTTCGGGCTGCTCCGCAGAATTTTACTTTCATATTGTATTAATTATTAAACCACATTCTTACATTGTTTTAAACCTTGAATGAGAAGTATTTGCTTTTTCACCGTGCGGTTTTTTCTACTCTTAATAAAGGTTAGTATTTGTCATTTCGGCAAAGTAATGATATAATTGAAAAATGACCAAAAAGCATCATTATCTGCATGATGAAAAACTGGCTGTTTATGAAGGCAGGAACTTTCAATTGAAGAATTTCAATACCGATTATCAGGGGAATTTTGAAAATCAGAAAGACGGTGTGCAGCAATTGGAGGCCGACAAAAAGAAGCTTTACGAACTCCAACAGCTGCTCTTCGCAACAGACAACCACGCCCTACTACTCATCTTCCAGGCCATGGACGCAGCGGGCAAAGACAGCACCATCAGCCATGTTTTTTCGGGGATGTTTCCACAGGCGGGAACCGTTCACAGTTTCAAAGTGCCCGGCCAAGCCGAGTTGGATCACGACTATTTGTGGCGGACAACCAATTGTCTGCCTGAACGAGGCAGGGTCAGCATTTTCAACCGGTCGTATTACGAGGAAATTTTAGTGGCCAAAGTGCATCCGCAGATTGTTTTGAATCAGAGGATTCCGGGAGTCAGTTCTTTGAAAGACGTAGATGAAACCTTTTGGAAAAACAGGTATGAGAGCATCCGCAATCAGGAAAAACACCTGACCCAAAACGGAACGATCATCCTCAAATTTTTCCTGAACGTATCGAAAGAAGAGCAAAAGAAAAGATTCGTTTCCCGCATTGATGAAAGCAAAAAAAACTGGAAATTCAGCCTCGAAGACCTGGAAGAAAGGAAGCATTGGGATGCCTATCAAAAAGCCTATCAGAAGGCCATAGCCGAAACCGCCACCTCCGATGCTCCCTGGTTTGTGATCCCCGCCGACAAAAAATGGTTCATGCGGGCAGCAGTTTGCAACATCATTGTCAATCGCCTGGCCGAACTGAATCTGAAATACCCTGAATTGACTGATGCCGCAAAAGCTGAATTAAAAGAGGCGAGGGAAAAATTGATGAGGGAGTGACAAGCAAACGTATTCTAATTATGCTTAGTCAGGTAGGATCCATAAAGTCGCGTTTATAGATTCCTCCTTCGTCGGAATGACAAAATTGTTATCACGGAATGACAAGAGTGTGATGGTATGACACCTATCCTTTGTGACTGCTCCATTTTTTTGTCATGCTGAGATATGAAGCTTCTCTTTACATCTGTAATGAGATTCCTCCTTCGTTGGAATGACAAAAACGCCAATCCCGGCTAAACAACAAACAACTGCGAAGCCGTATAGTCGGCAAACAGCTTCCCTTTGCTGGTAACCCGCAAAATGGGTCCTTCTTTATAAATCAATCTTTCAGCCAGCAATTCCTCTATTTTGGGCAAGCCTGCTTTTTGAATATCAATCCCTGTTGCAGAAAGAATCTTATCCAAATCAGCACCCCACCGTGTTCTGAGTCCGGTCATGAGCATTTCATTGGCTTTATTGGCAGGGGTTAAGGTTTCCTCTTCAAAACAAGCCGTTCCCTCAGTTATAGCCCTGATGTACCAGCTATTATTTTTGGCATTCCAGCGGCGTTTCCCGTCTTTAAAGGAATGGGCAGAAGGCCCTATGCCCAGATAAGGAATCCCCTGCCAATAGCTGGTGTTGTGGCGGGAATAAAGACCCGGCTTGCAGAAATTGGAAATCTCGTAATGCTCCCAACCTGCGGTTTCCAACTTATCCATCATCAAAACATATTGTCGCTCACTGAGGGCATCTTCCGGGTTTTGCATTTTGCCTTTTTGGATGAGTTTCTTCAGTGGAGTTCCTTCCTCAACAGTGAGGGAATAGGTCGAAATATGCTGAACATCTAAATTCAAAGCCGTTTTGATATTATTCAGCCACCGCTCATCATGGCTTCCGGGCACTCCAAAAATAAGGTCAATGTTAATGTTGTCAAATCCCACCAATTTGCTGTTTTCAATAGCTGATAATGCCTGTTCTGCGTTGTGAATGCGGTTCATCCATTTCAGGTCGTTATCGTCGAAAGACTGCACCCCGATACTCAGGCGATTGATCCCCAAATCATGTACGGCCTTGCAATAGTCTTTTGTCAAATCATCGGGATTTGCCTCAAGGGTTATTTCAACATTGGGTTCTATTCCAAAATTCTTTCTTGCAGTTGCCAGCAACTTTTCTATTTCGTTTGACTTCAAAACAGAAGGGGTTCCCCCGCCAAAATACAATGTTCGCAACAGACTTCCCTCAAAAAAACCGGCGTTTCTTTCCATCTCCTTTTCCATGGCCTGCAACATTTCAGCTTTGTGATTCAAACTAATGGCAAAATGAAAATCGCAGTAATGACAGGCTTGCCGGCAAAAGGGAATGTGAATATAGAGGCCTCCGGTCATGGACTTTCTCTAATCATCCAAATCAAGTTGAAGTTTTTCTATCAAGTTGATAATTTCAGGGTTGGTTTTGATCATGGCGTCCAGTTTTTGCCTGCCGGTAAAAGGTTTTGCTTCATGAACGGCGGTAGAAACGATCTCATAGTCGAGCGAAACAGTTTTCAACCCAAACCGCTCCCTGATGAAAACGATGAGCTCTTTCTTTACACTTTCAATCTGTTTTTTCTGCTGGCTGAGAACCGTAAATAACAAAATCCCGTTGTTCCATGACACAATCGGCAACCGCATGATGGAGGCTACGCTTTTACTGCCTGATTTGAATAACTGATCCGCAAAGGCGTTCATGGCCTCTTTCAAAGTGTCTTCGGTTATTTCATCTGAAGTTACAATATCTGGAATATGAGGCTCTGATACTTCATGTGTCGTTTCATCCTCAGCCTTTTTCTGCTCTTTTTCTGCGGTTGATGAATTGACTTCTTTCTTCCCAGAAACAATATTCTTGAGATTTCCAATACGGGCAACGCTTGGTTGCTCTTCATTTGAAATAACTTTTTTAGACCCGCTAACAATTGGGTCTTGGGACTTGGGACTTGAAACTTGAGACTTGGAACCTGACTCTATTTCAGACTTTTTTTTTTAAGCTCTTCCGAGAGATTGATGGCTTCGTTGAGGTGACACAGTTTGATGATGGCCAATTCCACATGCAACCGTTGATTGTGGCTCATTTTGTAGGTGGTGTCGTATTGATTGATAACATTAAGGGCGTTGATCATGAACCCATAATTGGTAGCCGCCGCCTGTGTCTTGTATTGTTCAGCAATATTGCCCGGAACCTCCAGCAAGGGAATAGTTTCAGGAACCTGACTTACCAACAAATCTCTGAAATGTGAGGCCAGTCCATTAAGGAATATTTGCCCGTCGAACCCTTTTTTCAGTATTTCATCAAATATCAGAAGAGCAGAAGAAATATCCCTCTCGGCAAAGGTTTTTGTAATCCTGAAATAATAATCGTAGTCGAGTATGTTCAGGTTATGAAGCACTTCCTTGTAGGTGATACTTTTTGTTCCCGAGAAGCTCACCATCTGGTCAAAGATGGAAAGGGCATCACGCATAGCACCATCTGCCTTTTGGGCGATCAGATGAAGGGCTTCAGTTTGTGCAACAATCTCTTCCAGTTTGCAAATCTCGGTCAGGTGATCAACTATCTGTGTCACCGTAATCCGTTCGAAGTTGAATATCTGACAACGACTGAGAATAGTTGGTAAAATCTTGTGTCGCTCTGTAGTTGCTAAAATAAATATGGCATAAGGCGGTGGTTCTTCCAGTGTCTTCAAAAATGCATTGAACGCACTGGGAGATAGCATGTGGACCTCGTCTATGATATAGACCTTGTATTGGCCAATTTGAGGTGGAATCCTCACTTGTTCAACCAGATTTCGTATATCATCAACCGTGTTGTTGGAAGCAGCATCTAGTTCGAAAATATTAAAGGCGAAATCACCCTTGCTACTCCCATCTTCCTCCTTGTTTATTTCCTTGGCAAGAATGCGGGCACAAGTGGTTTTTCCAACGCCACGAGGGCCACAAAACAAAAAAGCCTGAGCCAGCTTGTTACCCTTTATTTCGTTAAGCAGGGTTTGGGTAATATGCTCTTGTCCCACCACCGTGTCGAAAGATATAGGTCTGTATTTTCGGGCCGAAACGACGTATGAACTCATGAGGACACAAAAAAAAGGATTCTGCACCATATAACCTTCAATGTTTATAAAATCGGTTGGGTTTGTATTGCCACATGGGACGGATTGAAATCCATCCATACCAAATGTTTCGAACCTGTCTGTCGAAAGGAAGGCGGTTTTATGTTTAGAGTTGTAAATGTTTTTAGTTTCGTTGAACGTGTCCCGAAAGTTTTCGTACGTCAACTTATGAAACAGTTAATGCAGATTAAAGTTCCGTAGGGACGGCACCATGGTAACAATAGATATTTCATCAAAAGTCAAGTCCCATAGGAACGACACATCATTTTAAACTTCTGAAAATATTTGTTCCGTCCCTGCGGGACTCAATATCTCTTTGTGCTTTCAATTCTACCTTTATGCCGTCCCTATGGGACATTTAAGGAAATAATTGGAATTGAGCTGACGCATATGCGAATTATTTCGGGAAAGACTATATTGAGACAATTGGATTATTGGCTTTAACCATGATTTCAACAATTCGACATGATCCATTTTGAATCCTTTTGTTATTGACGGGTAAAACTTTCTGAACGGTTTCATCAAAAGAAAGCATGGTCATTTGCAGTTTTGAAATGACCCAATCAATAATAAACCAGCCAAAGGTTGGATAATTGGACATGGAATTTTACTTTTGCCGTCCTTAAAAATAAAACGCTGCAATAAAATGACAAAAAATCAGTACGAATCTGTAATCATACTTACACCCGTGCTGTCTGAGAGGCAAATGCAGGATGCTATCACCAACTACAGACAGTTGATTACGGAAAATGGTGGAGAATTGATCCACGAAGAAGATTGGGGTCTTACAAAGCTGGCCTTTCCGATTCAAAAGAAGACGACAGGCTTTTACCACATCTTCGAGTTTGCCGGTCCAAGTGATCTTGTGGCCAAACTCGAACTCACCTACCGCAGGGATGAGCAAGTGATGCGTTACCTTACTACCAGGCTGGACAAGCATGCCATTGCCTACAACGAGAAAAGAAGAAGAGGCGAATTTGACAAACCTAAAGTAGAAAAGGAGGTAGCTGTATGAGCAAGAAACAAGACAACAGAACCTTTTTGTTCAACAATCAACCCGTTGGACCGGTTCGCAAGAAGTATTGCCGTTTCAAGAAAAGTGGCATAAAGTACATTGATTACAAAAACCCGGAATTTCTTCTGAAGTTTATCAATGAACAGGGCAAACTATTGCCACGCCGCATTACCGGAACGTCTTTGAAATTTCAACGAAAAATATCGGTAGCTGTCAAGAAAGCCCGTCATCTGGCTATTTTGCCTTATGTGGCCGATCAAATGAAATAGGAGGGAGCATTCATGAAAATTATTCTAAAAGAAGACGTTAAGAAACTGGGTTTCAAAGACGATTTGGTAGAAGTGAAGAATGGCTTCGGACGAAACTACCTGATACCGAGAGGAAAAGCGATTCTGGCTACTACCAGTGCCGTTAAGATGCTGGAGGAAGATATTCGCCAGGCAAAATTCAAACAGGATCGCGTAAAACAAGGTGCCATCGAAATGGCAGAAAAGCTGAACGGATTGACCCTGACCATCGGAACCAAGGCCGGAAGCAACGGAAAAATATTTGGTTCGGTTACCTCTTTACAAGTGGCTCAACTACTCAAAGAACAGGGATATGATATTGACCGCAGAAAAATTGTTCTGGACAATGACATCAAATTTCTGGGCGAACACAAAGCCACCATCAATCTTCACCGCGAAACCTCGGTAGAGATTAATCTGAATGTGGTTCAGGAGTAAAATCCTAATAAAATATAACGCAACAAAAAAGGCCTCCGAAAGAGGCCTTTTTTAATGGGCAATGGTTAAGTGTTAATCAGGTGAATTCCTTGCCAACCTCTAAATCTTTATCAACTTAAAAACTCGAATTTTGAGATTGCAATCTACTTTTAAAAAATAAGTGCCTTTAACGAATGAACCAATATTGAATCTTTGTGGATCAGTCAAAAATACCTCGCTGAATACCTGCATCCCTAATGCGTTATACATTGTAACAGTTGAACCAATCTCGGCACCTTCAATTGAGAATGAGGATGTAGCAGGATTTGGAAAAACAACTGCTTCCCTATCCGTTATGCTTTTTACACCTAAAAGATTACCTATGTATATTGGGAAAATGAAAGTGTCGTTCCCACAATTATTGTAAGCTATCAGAGTAATGTCATAATCTCCACTATCTAAAAAGGTGTGTATGGGATGTTTTTCTGTTGTACTAACATTGCCATGACCAAAAAACCATTTGAATTGATCTGAACCAGTACTTAAATTAGTAAAAGTTACTTTGCCGCCTTTTTTTGTGTAACTAAATATTGAATGAGGCTTGCAATTGTATTTGGCAGCATAGGGTTTACCCTGATATTGTAATGGAGGGAATACATAAAGATATGGTCCTGGATCATAGTCCGTATTTATGCCAATGAGTCCTGACAGGTATTGATCACCTGTAGAGGAAGCAAAAAAATTATTATAACCATTAAAAGCTGTTTGACCGGGCTCACTGATGTATGAAATCCATTCAAGACTGTCATTTAATATTGGTCCCCAAAACCCGATTCTTGGCTTATCAAAATAGTATTTGTTTCCAATGAAGAACTCTAACGGTTCGTTGCTCTGATCAACATCACTTGCATAACCATAGAAATATAATTTTCCTTTTTCTGAATTGAAAACCCCTAGCTTTAAAGAATAGTTGGAAGAAAAATATTTTTTACTGACCAACACTCCACTAACCCATTTGGTCAAAGCGAATTGACTATTATCCAAAAAAGAATGATTCGACAAATAATAAGTTCCAATAGCAGCCTTTGTTATGAGATACAAAGTATCATTGTGGTAAGTTCCCGATTCGAGGGTAAAACTACCTTTTACAGTAATAGTGTCCGTTAGGCCGAACAGACCCTCACCAAAAGAGATAATGGAACGAAAGGTACTATCAAAAGGGTATCTTACAGCATAAGCGACCCAAATTCCTGCATAATCAAAGATGACGGAACCTGTAGAAACTCGGGTTGACCAAAAATCAAACAAGAAATAATTTTTAAGTTGCATTGTAGCCAAATTTATTTTCAGACCGACAAATTTTTGTTGCTCGTTTGTGGCAAACACAGTATCGGTTTTGTTGGGAATTATATACGGTTGGGATACATGAACAACAAAATCGAGTTCCTCATTTCTAATAAAGGATGAAAGGGAAGAAATTACAAAATTTGATCCCAGAAAAAAGTTGCCTTTGTATTCTCCATTCCGATCATATTTGATTAAGTGATATGCCATTGATCCTGATAATGTACCAATCCAAACCGCGAGCCTTAAAGGATAATTGAAATATAAAGTATCAGAATTTGACCGAACAAGGGTAAAAATATCACCGGAGTTATTTTTCCAATTTTTCATGATTTCTTCCTTCCCGCTACCCGCAATTTGTCTATGCCAAATGTATTCCCCCGATCTGCTTTGCTTAATTAAGAAAGCATCTAAAGAGTTTAGAATCGAGGTATCCCTGTTATCAGAGTTATTTTTGTCTGCGGCAACATCTCCGGAAAATGAAATATGACCAATGTCTGAATTTGAATCCAACTCTATAAACGTCGCGGAAGCCAGGCTATTAACGGTAAAACTGTTTACGTACTGAAGATTCTGAGCATAACAGTCTTGTGTATTATACCCCAAAGTTAATAATACCGTTCCGAAAAGGAATTTGATTTTTTTTGTCATGGGTAATCCTACCATAGCTTAAGTTGAGTAACAACAATTTGAATATCTAACGTTAGTTTCCGCACAACAATTCAAACGGCCTTTGAAGTGAACGGGGCCTGTATTATTGTTGTCAACGCATACCCCCGTAGTTAAATTGCCATTAACTTCTACAACCTTGAAAATATAATTACATCCATTGGCCTGACACAGGCTGTCAAAATCCAATGGAGTACCGGATTGACAAATGAACAATTTCTGCACATAAGGCAATGATTTAGTTCCTGGCCGAAGATAATTACATTGATTGCAAGGCGGAGGCGGCACAGGAACGGAAATATTATCCATAACCATTCCCAAAAAAACGGGTGTTCCACAATCCTCATAAACTTCTATTTTAACACAACAATCTATGGCATTTTCATAGTCGTAAACACAAGATTGGGCCTGAGTTTTAGAGTTCAAACTGAAAACAAGTACAACACTAAAAGTAATAAATTTTAAGATAAATTTTTGAGTTTTGAGTTTTGAGTTTTGAGTTTTGAGTTTTGAGTTTTGAGTTTTGAGTTTTGAGTTTTCAAAGCTTTTTTTTGGTCAAATTTAATTAATCCGTTGTATTTGTCAAGTAAATTTAGGAATAAAATGCTGGAATTTGGTAAATGAGCAACCGATGGTGTTTTATTTGTTCAGCATTTTAAAGTTGGTTGATTATTTTAGTGGATTGTATCCGCCGTATGTAGGGCTCAATTGACATCTTTTTTTTTAGTTAAGATTTCAGTCATTGACTTATGCAGGTTAGATTCAAAAAAAAAGAGGAAAAAGATTTGCCATTTCATTTTATCATCGTAATATTGCAATGAATAAATGAGTAAAGAGATGGGAGCCACTAAAACAGATCATTTCAGCGACAAACAAAACCAAATAGCCAACCTGGCCAAAGCCCTTGGGCATCCGGCAAGAGTAGCCATTATTGAGCATCTGCTGAACGTAAACCAATGTGTTTGTGGTCAATTGGTAGATGAATTGCCGCTGGCCCAACCTACCGTGTCCCAACACTTGAAAGAACTAAAAACCGCCGGACTGATCAGTGGCACCATCGAGGGTAACTCGGTCTGCTATTGCATTGATGCCGCGAAGTGGGAGCAATTCAAATCTTTGATTAATGAGCTTTTCAACCTGTATGATCCCACAAAGAACCAATGTTGTTGATTGTTAAAACTAAAATAGTATGAAAACAAATCCTTTTCCAAGAATGCATGTCAGCTTATATGTCAGCGACATTAAAAGCACCGTTGATTTCTATACCTCCTTTTTCGGGGTAGAGCCCATAAAGGTGAAAAAGGACTATGCCAAATTTGTGCTCGAAAGACCTTCTCTCATCATCTCCTTTGTCGAGAACAAAGATCGGGTTCATCAAAATTTCGGTCATCTCGGTTTTCAGGTAGAGACAGAGGAGGAACTAAGCATTAAACTGTGGCAGGCCAAAGTCAAAAATCTGGTAACCAAAGAGGAAACAGGCACCAACTGTTGTTATGCCAGGCAGGATAAATTCTGGGTATCGGACCCCGATGGTGTTCATTGGGAAGTATATTATTTCCATGAAGATGCACAATTTAACGACCCGCATTACAAGTCAACTGAAGCCTCGGTTTGCTGCAACCAAGCCGACAAAATCAAAGCAAATCTTGGTGAGTTGACTAAGGAAAAATACTGTTACTGATGAAAAAGGTATTGGTGCTTTGTACCGGAAACAGTTGTCGCAGTCAGATGGCTGAAGGCTACCTACGGCAATTTGCCAAAGACAAAGCCGAATTATTTAGTGCCGGAATAGAAGCACACGGATTGAACCCGATGGCCGAACGGGTAATGGGCGAAGTTGGCATAGACATTTCCGGTCAAACCTCTGATGTAATTGACAAATTTGCCTTGGAACGTTTTGACTTTGTGATCACCGTTTGCGACAACGCCAGAGAAAAATGCCCTTGTTTTCCGGGAGGAGTCATACACTTGCATCAGAATTTTCCTGATCCCGCTAAAGCGAAAGGGACCTCGGAGGAAATCAGACAAGCTTTTCGGGAAGTCAGGGATGAGATAAAAGAATTTTGCCGTGCGTTTGTTGAATCTCAATTGTAAGGTCATACTAAGAAAAGACAATCCGGCAATCATATTTTTTATTTTATTTGCTTCAAATAAGTCTGATGGATCATTCACTGTTTTTAATATTGACAATTTTGTTGTCGCTGTTTCCCGATTTTCTTTTAGCCCAAAAACCTGCAAGAGTGGACAAAGGAGGAAATAATCCAAATGAAACAACCATTGTCATCAACCCGAAATCTCCGAATTTTGTCACAGGAGCCAGCAATATCAACATCCTTTACCTGTCATCAGACAGCGGAAAAACCTGGACTGAAACCACAGCCACCACCTCTTTGGGAATTTATGGCGACCCCGTTTTGATCAACGATAAAAACGGAAAAATCTACTTCGCACATTTGTCAAAGAATCTCCGGAAGACCGGTTACAATAGTTTGGATAAAATCGTGGTTCAATTCAGCGAGGACTATGGAAAAACATTTTCAGATGGCGTAGGCATCGGCTTCAATCAGGATAAGATGCAGGACAAGCCCTGGATGAGTCTGGATGAATTCGACGGATCACCTTTCTATGGCAACTTATACATTAGTTGGACGGAGTTTGACAAATATGGCAGTAAAGACCCAAAAGATAGTAGTCGTATCAGATTCTCCAGGTCTTCCGATGGCGGTAAGACTTTTTCAGAAGCAATAACCGTTTCCGACAAAACCGGAGATTGTCTGGATAGTGACAATACCCCTGAAGGGGTCACCACTGCTGCATTGCCCGATGGAACGATTTGCATAACCTGGTCAGCTTTTGGATCTATTTGGATGGACCGCTCAACAGATGGCGGCAAAACTTGGGGGAAAGATCAGGCTATTGCCTCACAAGTGGGTGGGTGGGATATGGACATTGAGCATATATACCGAAGCAATGGATTCCCCTTTTTGGTAAGTGATCGTTCCGGTGGGCCTCATCTCGGAAGGCTTTACATGCTTTGGGGAGACAAAAGACTTGGCGATGCCGATGTCTGGCATATTTACTCTGACGATGCCGGAAATACATGGAGCTCTCCAATAAGAGTGCATAAAGATGCCGAATCTAATGGTAAAGACCAATTTCTGGGGCATATAGCAGTTGATCCTTCAAGCGGATATATTTATACGATTTTTTATGACCGACGGCATTCGGCCAACAATGTTTTTATGGATACATATCTGGCATGGAGTGAAGACGGCGGACAATCGTTCCGGAACAAGAGACTGACTGCTCATTCTTTTGCTCCGCCAGGAACGAAAATATTCTTCGGGGATTACATTGGAATTGCCGCTCAACAGAACCTGATCGTGCCGCTTTGGACTGAGTATCATGCTGATTTAATGCTTTTTAGTCAGGCATTGAATTTCAAAAATCTTTCCGAAAAGGTCGCAACAGATACAGCATTCATAATTTATATTGATCAGAAGAACGGTTTAATTGCCCTTCATTATACTGATAAAGTAGTAGGAATGATAATTACAAAAACATGGCGATTTTCCAGAATTTTTGGCAAGCGAAAAAAATCCAGAGTTGAGACATTATGCTGCGAAGAAAATGAGTTGGTCTTTAGATTCAAAAAGAACAGGCACTGCAAAATCAAGATTGATCTTTATTCGGAAATCACACATGCAAGGCACAGCGTCAGGATGGAAAATTCAAAACTATCGAAACCATAAAATGGCTATTTCTTGTTATCAGTTTTTTTTATTCGATTAAATAAAGCTTGCTTTGATTTTTCGGGGCAAAAAAACTTAATTTGCAGACTTTATTTTTTAGCGGATGGCTGTTATTCAAAAAATTCAAAAACAAACGGGTTGCTTATTGCTGCTCATAGGTGCGGCAATGGTTGCCTTTGTACTAACCGACCTCATCAGTTCACGAAATTCCATATTCGGAAATGTTGATAATACCATTGGAGAAATCAGGGGAGAAAAGATAGACTATAACATCTTTGAACAGAACTATAATGAACTGCTCAAGCAAATGAAAATTGGGAATCCTGAGGCAGAAATAACTGAGGAAATCCGGGAGTCATATCGTGAACAGGCATGGAATATGATTATTCAGGAAAAAATCATAAAAAAAGAGCACGATGTATTAGGAATAACTGTTTCGGGCAAGGAATTGGCAGATATTACAGTTGGAGCGAATGTGCATCAGAGAATTCAACAAGCTTTTACGAATCAGGAAACCCAACTATTCGACAGGGCACGCCTCGTTAAATTCATTCAGGAAGATATTGAGGCAGACGAAGAAATGAAGTATAAATGGATCAATTTTTTTGAATTACCACTGAAAGAAGAGTTGATGGGGCAGAAGTACTCTGTGCTGATAAAAAGTGCGATTTATGTTAATAAACTTGACGCAATCGTTGAAGATGAGGAAAACACAAAAGCATTATCCGGTCAGGTTGCTGGTTTGCAATATAATACCTTGTCAGACAGTGCGGTTAAATATGACGACCGTGATTTGAAGTCATATTTTAACAAGAATAAAGATGAATTTAAGCACGAGGCCTCTTCTGATATTGAGTTCGTTTTGTTTGATGTAATCCCAACCCGTAAGGACACCCTGGACGCCCAACGCTGGACTCAGGACAATATCGAAAAATTAAAAAACGCTAAAGATGATTCAGTATTTGTTGATATCATGGGGTCAGAAACCCCGTTCGATCCCTCATTCAAAGCAAGGGGTAATTTTCCGGAAGAGGTGGATGACTTGATTTTTGTCTCTGATTCAGGAACCATTATTGGACCCAATTATAAAGATGGGGTTTTTACTACTTATAAAGTTTCGAAAGTTTCGAGTGACAGTTTCTTTTCAATAAGAGCAAGTCATATTTTGACATTTGCCAAAGGCGGAACAACTGCAGATACCCTTAATGCCGAAAATGAAGCAAGGAAGGTTCTGGCAGAAATCAGGTCTGGCAAAAAAACATTTGAAGAAATTGCAAGAAATAATATTGACCCCACGGCATCCAAAGGTGGCGATTTGGGTTGGTTAAGAGAAAAAGATGATAAAATGCCTGAGAAGTTCATGAGTGAACTCCTTCGTCACAATATGGGAGACTACTTTGTGGTGAGCACATCATTAGGAACACATTTGGTAAAGGTTACGGCAAATAAATCAAAAAGGACGGCTCAGGTAGCCATAATGACAAAAACCATTGAAGCGAGTTCCGAAACGGATAAAGAAGCCTATAGGAAAGCTGGAGAATTGGCCTCACTCGCCCAACAGGAAAAAGACTTTGAGAAGTTGGCTGAATCTAAAAAATATGCTAAGAATGTTGCCGAAAAAATAAAAGAAAAGGACCGTAACATACCGGGAGTAAAGAATGCAGCACCGATTATCAGATGGCTCTTTGACGAGGAAACTAAAAAGGGCAGCGTTTCAGAGGTGTTAGAGGTTGATAATAAATATGTAGTGGTGAAATGTTCTGCCAAAAGAAAAGAGGGATATCCTAAACTTGAAGAAGTGAAAGATCAGATTATTCAATCGGTTATAAAGGAGAAAAAAGGCGTGATATTGGAAGAAAAAGTGAAGAAGGCATTAGCAAAATCTAAAACAATGGCAGATTTGGCTGCGGCACTAAATACCGATCTTCAGGAGATACCTAACCAAAATTTTAAGAATAACTATGTTCCTTCCGTTGGAAATGATTCGAAAGTTCTGGCAACCATATTTGCTGTCAAGCATAAGCAATTTTCACCGGCAATAATTAGTGATAACGGGGTCTTTGTGGTTTGGGTTCATGGTGAGATTGCCGCTCAAAACCCTAATATGGACATACCGGGTCTTCAACGGTCATTGATGGAAAATTATAAATCAAGAATGGAAGGGCAAGTCCTTGAAGCTCTGAAGGCCACTGGCAAAATCAAAGATTATCGCTACAAGTATTTGTAAATAGCCTCATCTTGTCGTTGAAATTTTGATTGAAATGTTTTCAAAACACAAGGATGTGTCGTTTTTTTCAAAAGGCGAAACAGGGATATGGGTCGTTTTTTTGCATGGCTTTTGTGAGCGAAGCACTTTGTGGAAGCCAATAGAACCTTATTTACCTGCAAACTTCCGTTACCTTTTCATTGATCTTCCCGGCTTTGGAAATTCAAATGCAGTCGCAGCCGGTTCAATTCTTGAAATGGCAGAGACCGTTCGGGAAATTCTCAGAATCTTGAAAATCAATGAGGCCATATTTGTTGGACATTCTATGGGAGGTTATGTTTCTCTGCAATTGGCCAAAGAGATAAATTCTCCGGTTAGAGCTCTGGCCCTTGTTCATTCAACTGCATCTTCAGATAATGATAAAAAGAAGGCAAACCGGTTAAAAACCATTTCATTTTTAGAAAAGAATCCTTTGCAAGCTTTTTTAAAGGTATTTGTGGAGGGACTCTTCAATCCTCAGAATTTGGGTAATAAGGAAATGGTTCACATGGCAAACGAACTTGTTTCACAAAATACGGTCGAAGGGGTAATGGCTGGTCTTAATGCAATGATGAATCGTTCCGACAGCTATGATTGGTTGGCAGCTACCAACATTCCTATCATGATATTGGCCGGTCGGCATGATGGGCTGGTGGGAATCAACAAATCAATACACGAAGCATCTTTGTGTAAACGATGTATGTTGCACATATTAGAAAACTCCGGCCATCTGGGTTTCTTTGAAGAAACTTCCTTATGTGGCCAATACCTCAATGCTTTTATTCTTTGGGTGGAGCGTCAGCAACCTGTCCAGCGTCAATAGCCGGTTCAAGTATCGGCACATTGGCCGGTTCCTGATCCAATGCCGTCTGTTCTTCGGTTTGGTCTGTCGTATCATCCATATATTCCTCAACTGTTGTCTTGGCCTCAAATGGACGTTTTCCAATGAGTTTTTCCAAATCAGCCTGAAAGAGTATTTCGGTTTTCAGCAATTCCTGAGCTAATACTTCAACCTTGTCACGCTTGTCGGCCATCAATTTTTTGGTCCGCTCGTATGCTTCAGAAATCAACTGTCTCACCTCTTCATCAATCATTTGGGAAGTGCTTTCGCTGTATGGTTTACCGAGGCCAAATTCGTTTTCGTTGTCATTGAAAGAAACGTTTCCTATGCGGTGATTCATTCCGTAAACAGTCACCATTGCATATGCCATTTTAGTAATTCGTTCCAAATCGTTTTGTGCTCCGGTGCTAATTTTACCAAAACAAACTTCCTCAGCAGCACGTCCCCCAAGGGTCATACACATGGCATCAAATAATTGTTCGGTCCGGTAGAGGTATTGTTCCTTGGGAAGATATTGGGCATAACCCAAAGCAGCCACCCCTCTTGGGACTATTGATACCTTTACCAAAGGATCTGCATGCTCCAGAAACCATCCGGCCACTGCATGCCCGGCTTCATGATAGGCTACAATTTTTTTTTCTTCCGGAGAAATCAGTTTATTTTTCTTTTCAAGTCCACCGATGACTCTGTCAACGGCATCCTGAAAATCTATCATATCAATTTTATTTTTACCTTTTCGTGCAGCTATCAAAGCGGCTTCATTACATACGTTGGCTATTTCCGCACCGGCAAAACCCGGGGTTTGTGTAGAGAGTTTTTTTGGATCAATGTCGTCACCTTTTTTCAAAGGCAAAAGATGGACTCTGAAGATTTCTTCCCTTCCCTTCAAATCTGGTTTGTCAATTGAAATTTGTCGGTCGAACCTTCCGGGCCTCAATAGGGCAGGATCCAATATGTCCGGACGGTTTGTGGCCGCCAGAATGATAACACCTTTGTCTGTTTGAAATCCGTCCATCTCGGTGAGCAACTGATTCAGGGTGCTTTCTCTTTCATCATTCGACCCTTGCATCATTGATCTGCCGCGGGCTCGCCCGACCGCATCAATTTCATCAATAAAAATGATACAAGGTGCTTTTTCTTTTGCCTGACGAAAAAGGTCGCGAACACGGCTTGCACCAACGCCAACAAACATTTCCACGAAGTCGGAACCTGAAAGTGAAAAGAATGGAACATTAGCTTCACCGGCAACGGCTTTAGCCATTAATGTTTTACCGGTTCCAGGTGGGCCTATGAGCAAAGCACCTTTTGGTATTTTTCCACCCAGATCGGAATATTTTTTTGGATTCTTCAGAAAGTCCACAATCTCCATCACTTCAACCTTTGCCTCATCGAGACCGGCTACATCTTTGAAAGTAACACTCACTTTGGTATCTTTTTCAAATAGCTGGGCTTTTGATTTTCCGATATTGAATATTTGTCCGGCACCACCGGCACCACCGCCGCCCATACGCCTCAGAACCAAAAACCAAAAACCAACAAACAGGGCGATGAGAATAAGCCAATTGACCAACCCGTCATAATTTTTTTCACGAATCGTATCAACAACCACTTTTTGTTGAAGTGATAAATCCTTTTGAACATCGGAAATATTTTGTTCAAAAGTTTTGTAATCACCAATGTCACTCATGAAATAAACCGGGGCATCACCTACCGTAAGGATACTTCTGTCCCTAATATTTTTTTTGTGTTCTTCTGATGCGAGTGCTTGTTCGGTGAGGTAAATCTGTGCTTTTTCACGGTTGATAACCACAATCTTTTTGACCTCACCCTTTTGAACCATCTCCATGAGTTCTTTCATAGATACAGGCTTTCCCTGTTCGGATGAGAAAAACATGGTTGCCAATAAGAAAACTGCTAATATGACATATATCCAATAGAAATTGAATTTAGGACCCTCGCCTTTTTTACGGCCGCCATCGGTTCCTGGATTAGTATTTTGATCTGGCTTGTTTTCGTTGTCTTTCTTAAACACAACGGGTTTCTTCTTTCCTTTTTTAGGAGTATTTTCTGACATGCTGATGAATAGAGTTCAAAGATATGGATTCCGATTGTCAATGGCTATGCCAAAAACGGTTTGGGCAATTTATGACAACTTACTGCCATTTGAAACAAATTTGCCGCTTTTTTGATTTAAAAAATTGGAATGCCGCTTTCAAAACCATTCCTGTTTGATTCATATTTCCTATAACTTTGCCGACACAGCGAATAAGCAGATTTATGTACGACAAACTGAAACCTATACTGGAAAAGGAATTAAGACAGATAAAAGAAGCCGGACTTTATAAGAGCGAGAGGATTATTGTAAGCCCACAGGGGGCTGATATTCGTCTGAAGGATGGAAAGGAGGTAATCAATTTTTGTGCGAACAATTATCTTGGCCTTTCATCGCACCCAAGTGTGACAGATGCCGCTAAGAGGGCCATAGATACCCATGGTTTTGGGATGTCATCCGTTCGATTTATATGCGGAACGCAGGATATTCATAAAGAACTGGAAGCTAAACTTTCGACTTTTTTGGGAACCGAGGACACCATTTTGTATGCAGCAGCATTTGATGCCAATGGCGGCATTTTCGAACCTTTGTTTAATGAGGATGACGCCATCATCAGTGATGAGTTGAATCACGCCTCCATTATTGACGGTATCAGGCTTTGCAAAGCCGACCGGCACCGTTACCTGCACAACGATATGGCCGATCTGGAGCGGTTGCTTCAGGAAACTTCGGGCAAACGAAATAGAATAATTGTAACGGATGGTGTATTTTCTATGGACGGCACCATTGCCCAATTGGACGTCATTTGTGAACTTGCCGACAAGTATAGTACTCTTATCATGATTGACGAGTGCCATGCAAGTGGTTTTATGGGCAAAACGGGAAGGGGCACACATGAGCACAGGGGCGTGATGGGTCGAATCGATATCATCACCGGAACATTGGGGAAAGCACTGGGCGGGGCATCGGGGGGTTTTACCTCCGGAAGAAAAGAGATAGTCGAAATACTGAGGCAGCGTTCCAGGCCTTATTTGTTTAGCAATACCTTAGCCCCTTCAATAACCGGAGCATCCATAGCCGTGCTTGATATGTTGAGCAGCACCACGGAACTCAGAGACAAACTTCATCGGAACACCAAATATTTCAGAGAAAAAATGACGGAAGCGGGGTTTGACATAAAACCCGGAACGCACCCGATTGTGCCTATCATGCTTTATGAAGCCCCTTTGGCACAAAAAATGGCCGAGCAACTTTTGGATGAAGGCATCTATGTAATCGGGTTTTATTTTCCCGTGGTGAAACAGGGACAAGCCAGAATCCGGGTGCAGGTTTCCGCTGCCCACGACACGCATCATCTGGACAAGGCCATTGCCGCATTCAGTAAAATTGGCAAGTCTTTAGGGGTTATCAAATGAAAATAGACCTTACTGGAAAAACGGCTTTGGTTTGCGGCAGCACCCGGGGAATTGGGCAGGCTATAGCCAGACAAATGGCCAGTTGCGGGGCTGTTGTTATTTTATTGGCCAGAAACGAAGAAAGACTAAAGGAGACCCTTCAAACATTGGATATCAGAAATGGTCAAACCCATGGTTATGTTGCAGTTGACGTTGTTGACAGCGGTGATCTTCAAAGCAAAGTAAACCAATTGTTGTTAAAGCTTGGAACTATAAATATTTTAGTCAATAATACCGGTGGACCGCCTGCCGGAACAATTATATCTTCAAAAACTGAAGACTTTGAAAGTGCCTTTAAGCAGCATTTAATAGCAAACCATTTATTGGCAGGTCTGGTGATACCAAAAATGATGGAGGAAGGTTTTGGTAGAATTATCAATATTATCAGCACTTCGGTTAAGCAGCCTTTGAAAGGACTCGGAGTTTCAAATACAATCCGTGCTGCGGTGGCCAATTGGGCAAAAACTTTGGCAACGGAAGTGGCTCCATTTGGAATAACGGTTAACAACATTTTGCCGGGGGCAACGGAAACTGAAAGGCTCAAGGCGATCATAGAAAACAAATCAAAATCTTCCGGAAAATCACCAATAGAAACAGAAGCTGAAATGCTGAAAGAAATACCGGCAGGAAGATTTGCCAAACCAGAGGAACCGGCTTTTGCCGCGGCCTTTCTGGCATCGGATTTTGCTGCCTACATCACTGGAACCAATGTGGTGGTCGATGGTGGAAGGACTGGTTGTTTGTGAAATTTTGAAATTTGGAATAACGTCCTGACAGCTATAAGGATGCAATTTATAACCAAAGGTTATGAATCCATCGAAATCCGATGACTTTTGGATTATCATGTTGTATATCAGATTAAAAAAATCACAGGTCAAACGGATCCAACAGTTGTCAGGGCAACACGCATTAAAATGAAATCATCGCAATAAGGAAAAGTTGAATTCAATAATATCAAGGGTTTGCATGAATTTATAATCAGGTTGCCGTTCGGAAAGTTAAAATTGGTATTTTTATAAATCCCATAAACCATTGATTATGATTAAAACCATTTTTAATGCGTATTGCCCTGCGATAGCCGTTGGATCATAGTTCAGATAAGAACCGAATCCCTTTTCTTTGCACCAATAAAATGAAACTATGATAAACATCGCAGTTGTAATGGGTCGTAACCGTGAGATAGGAATGGAGAACGACCTCCCATGGAGACTAAAAGACGATACTAAATTCTTCATGGAACTAACTTCCCACCACCCTATTATAATGGGCAGGAAAACCTTTCAATCACTGGGTAAACCCCTGCCCAATCGCACGAATATTGTTGTTTCGGGCTCCATGTCTTCTCAAGATAATGTCATCGTTTTGAGCAGTGTGGCCGAGGCTTTCGAACAGGCCGCCCTTTGTCCTGGCGGAGATGAAATTTTCGTTATCGGCGGTGGCGAAATCTATACACAGACCATAGGACAAACCGAAAGGATGTATATCACTTATGTGGAGGGCGAATTCCCTTCGGCTGATACCCATTTTCCGGAATTCGACATGAGTGAATGGAAGAAAGTAGATGGCAAAAAGTTCAAGGCAAATGAAAGGAATGAATATGATTTTGAGATTTGCACTTATTTGAGAGTGAAGAACTAACCCGCGATTTGCTTCGACTCCGCTCAGTTACCGATTATCGTTCGTTGAGCTGAGCCGAAACGACCGACTACGTATCCGACGAGCGATAATGAAATGAATGAGATTTGATGAAGGAAATATATGTGTTGTGTCAACAATTTTCAACCTATCAACACTTCAACCAATCAACCCCTCAACTAATATACCCCTCAACTCCTTCTGAGTGTTCGCTGATGAAAAACCAGATACGCCAGATAAAGACTCAACATCAAAATCATAGCTCCCGCTATATACGGAGCGTGGAAATCGAAGCCATAAAGCATGCCCCCTACGGCGGGGCCGACAACCCTTCCTAATGATCCGAAAGATTGATTTAAACCGAGGGTCTGCCCAAGTTCATTTTCTTTTGCTTCCTGAGAAAGAAGGGAGGCCAGACTTGGGCCTACAAACCCGTTGGAAAGAGCTATGGAAAGAAGGACAAATAATTCCCATGGCATGAACAAATCGCCTTTGAAAAAAGGCATAGCAAACAAGCCGCAGGCCATCAGCAGATTTCCCATCACCAATAGTTTTCGCTCGCCAAAGCGGTGCGTGAATTTTCCGATGAATCCACCTTGTATCACCGCAGAGCAAATGCCGATATAGGCAAATACATAGCCGATATGCCGGTCGTCGAGGTTGCTGTGTTCTTTCCATAGAAGTGCGGCGGTTATCTGCATCATACTGAAGGCGGCGATGTAGATGAAGTTGATGAGAAACAACTCGCGGATAACCGGCTTTTGCAGTTCTTTCCAAATGGAAGTGATGGGTTTGAATGAAAATATGGCCGTCGGGTTTTTAACTTTCAGCGATTCGGGGAGCATGAACCAGGCCATAACTAAATTGATCAAACTCAAACCTGCGGCCATGTAACCCACATATTCTATCCCGAAGGCATCATTAACAACACCGCCCAGGGGAGGCCCGAAAATAAATCCCAGTCCAAAAGCCGCCCCGATCAATCCCATGGATTTGGCCCTGTTTTGCGGTTCCGTTACATCTGAAATATAGGCCTGAGCGATTGAAATATTTGCGGAGCCAATCCCGGCCATAATTCTCGCGGCTAACAAAAGTATCAATGTTGTGGATTGTGAAAAAAGCAAATGTGCCACACAGGTGATGGCCACACTGTAAAGAATTACGGGTCTCCGACCAATCCTGTCACTCAGGGTTCCCCAAAGAGAAGAGAATAGGAAGTTCATTAGTGCATAGACAGCGGCTAAAAGTCCCACTTCGAAATCGGAAGCCCCTAATATTTTGGCATAGTTCGGAAGTATAGGGATGATGATCCCAAAGCCCACCAGATCTATAAAAGTGGTGAGGAAAAGAACGGCCAGGGGGCTTTTTCTCACTGTTTTTTGAATTAAGAATATTTTTTAATTCACTTTAGATTCAATAACTGGGTGTTATTAAGGATTCAGCCTTCCGTACATTCTCGGAAAAGGAATGGTCTCGCGAACATGGGGCAATTTACAAACCCAACTTACCAGACGCTCCAACCCGAGGCCAAAACCGGAATGCGGTACCGAACCGAATCTCCTCAAATCGAGGTACCATTCAAATTCGTTCATGGGCAATTGATGCTCGATGATCTTCTCTTTCAGTTTTTCTTCATCAGTCTCCCGCTCACCGCCACCGACAATTTCGCCGTATCCCTCCGGTGCCAAAACGTCCACCCCACGGGCAAATCTTGGGTTGTCGGGGTTGCGTTTCAGATAAAATGCTTTTACCTCATGCGGCCAGTCGTAAACCATTACAGGTACATCGAAAAGTCTGGTAAGAACGGTTTCGTCCGATCCGCCGAAGTCGCCGCCATATTGAAAACTCTGAGCAGAATCCAGCCATTGCGGAATGTTCCTTTCCTGTTCTTCCAATTGCTTGAGTTCCTGCTTTTGTTTGTCGATCATATTTTGGTTAAAAGCAATAACGCCTTTTTTCATCCCCCCGGCTTTCATTTCTGCTTCGCGTTTGGCATTGTCTTCCACTATTTCTGCGATGCGTTTTTGAACGAGTTTCAAATCCTCTTCCAATACGTCTGTCGAGCGTCTACCGTTCACTTCCTTTTGTCCTTTAATAATTTGGACGGCTTCGTCATAAGTGAGTCTGGGAAAAATATTGTTTACGTTTTTCAACATATCAGTATTTCGTTCGAGCACCTCCAGTTCTTTTACACAATGTTCTAAAACACGATTCACCACAAACCGCAGAAAGTCTTCTATCAGGTCCATGTCATCAATAATATCAAAGAAAGCCATTTCAGGCTCTATCATCCAAAACTCTGCAAGATGTCGTCGGGTCTTTGATTTTTCCGATCTGAAAGTAGGGCCGAAAGTGTAAATTCTGCCCATCGCCATCGCCATCGCCTCACCATACAATTGTCCGCTTTGGCTCAGGTAGGCAGGCTCTCCGAAGAAATCCGTTTCAAAGAGATCGGTCGTTCCTTCACAGGCGTTTCCGGTGAATATAGGGGCATCCATTTGTACAAAACCCTCCTTTTGAAAATACTCATGAATGGCAAATATGGCCTGGTTCCGAACACGCATGATCGCCCATTGCCTTCTGCTTCGCAACCAAAGATGACGATTATCAGACAAAAATTCTACACCATGTTCTTTGTTGGAAATAGGGTAATCCTGGCAACTGCTGATCAGCATGAGGTCAATGACCTGAAGCTCAAAACCGCCCAGTTGACGCTCGTCTTTCACCACTCTTCCTGTCAGGCTAAGTGAACTTTCGAGTCCCAACGATGCAGCGGTGCTAAAGGTCTCCGCAGAAACCGAGGCTGTCGAAACCACGCATTGGCAAAGGCCGGTTCCATCCCTCAGATTTAGGAAAACCAAACCCTTACTTTCGCGTTTGTTGGCCACCCAACCTTTTAATGTCAACACGGTCCCCTCGTGTTTGGACAGGTTCTGAATATATACCTGCTTTTTATAGTCGTACATTCTCATTAATTTTGGCAAAAATAATTGAAAAAACCGAGCGGATTAGGAGGAATACGAACAGGCTATGCTCAAACAGAATTTAAGTCAGAAACTACTGCAAAAACTATCACCGCAGCAAATACAATTTGTCAAGCTGCTGCAGCTGAATACGCTCAATTTCGAACAGCGGGTAGAGGAAGAACTGATGGAGAACCCTGCCCTCGAGGACGGGAAAGAGGAAGAGGAGGAAACCTTTTACGATGATACAGACACCGGTTTAGAAGAACGAGAAGAGCGTGAGGAGCGTGAGGAAAGGGACGAACCTGAAGAATTTGATATCAGTGAGTATCTGGGAACCGAAGAAGGTGGCATTAAATTAAATGAAGACTTTGGTGGAGATGACGATGATGACCGGGAGCCTATTCCTATAGTCAGTCAGGACTCTTTCCGTGAACAACTGCTCGACAATGTTTCGTCTGTTTTACATGACGATCATGAGTATCAGTTGGCGTCACAAATAATTGGCACCATAGAAGATGATGGATATTTGAGAAGACCGTTAAAGGCAATCGTCAACGATTTACTTTTTACTTCCAACATCCGAACGACCGAAGATGAACTTGAAAAAATACTTTACATCATTCAAAAATTTGATCCTCCGGGCATAGGGGCTAGATCCTTGCAAGAATGTCTTCTGCTTCAAATAACAAGAAAAGAAGATAAATCGAGCAATCCGATTTTGAAACTGGCCAGAGAGATTTTGGAACAATGTATGGAGGACTTTTCTAAAAAGCACTATAACAAGATCATTAAAAAGTTAGATGTGACAGAGGATTATTTGAAGGAGGCCATTGATCTCATCATCAAACTCAACCCAAAGCCAGCCGACAGCAGCACCCAAAGCAGTACAAAAACAGACTATATTATTCCTGATTTTATTGTCAAAGAAAGTTACGGACAACTCGAGGTTCAACTCAATTCACGCAATGCCCCTGAGTTGAGGATCAGTGCGTCGTATATGGAAACCATGAAGGCCTATGACCGTGCCAAGAATCCGGATAAAGGCACCCGAGAAGCGGTTCAATTCATCAAGCAAAAACTCGACAGTGCCAAATGGTTTATAGATTCGGTAAAACAACGTCAACTGACTTTGCTTTCCACCATGCGGACCATTGTTGAAATACAAAAGGACTTCTTCATGAATGGCGACGAGGCCAGTCTGAAGCCGATGATTCTGAAAGACGTGGCCGAAAGGATCGGGATGGATATTTCAACTGTTTCCAGAGTAGCCAACAGTAAATATGTAGAAACGGATTTCGGTATTTTCCTTTTGAAGTATTTCTTCTCAGAGGGTATCACCACCGAAAGTGGCGAAGAAGTTTCCAATCGTGAAGTGAAGAAGATTTTGCAGGATGCCATTGGAGTGGAAGACAAGCAAAACCCTTTGACAGATGAGCGTTTGATGGAAATATTGAAAGAGAAGGGTTACATCATCGCCCGCCGAACGGTGGCCAAGTACCGCGAACAACTCAACGTACCTGTTGCCCGATTGAGAAAGGAACTCTAAACTTTTGAGGAAAGCTGCCACTATTATTTCATGGATGCTGCATCCTGTTTGGCTTACAGGGATAGGAATCTGGATTATTTTCAACCATCATTTCATCTTAAAAAGCAAATTAACCGCCCTGTCCCTGGGGCCTTTGTACTTTGTTATTTTTCTTTCGACGGTTTTGTTGCCTGTGATGACCGGAATGATCATCACCGGAACGCAACATCTATCGAAACTCCCTACCATTGAGATTAAACATCGTTCAGCCTTCCTTATGTCCGGAGCCGTTTATACCTCACTCCTGGTTTTTTTCTTCACAAAGGCCTCTCTTGAAATTTTTGTACTGCCATTTATGATTGGCCAGGTGCTTATTCAAATCATTGGGGCGATTTTCAACCTGAAAATGAAAATCAGTTTGCATGGATTGGGTTGGGGAGGCATAACGGCCATGCTCTACCAACTCATTGCAATAGGTTCGCCGCAGGTGTTCCGGATTTTTTTAGCAGCCATATTTTTGAGCGGGCTGGTACTTTCGGCCAGGTTAATTGTAAAAGCACATACGAGGTTCGAGATTTATTTGGGATATTCGGCGGGTTTTTTGATCATGATGTTAATCTTATTCTGCTTTGCTGAATAGTCTGTTAAATAACCCATGGAGTATCTGGTGTTAACACCTGACAGGTAGGAAAATAAATAATTCAGTGCCAAAAACTTCTATTGATCAAGTCACCGCACCAATACATTTTGGTTGAATAACAGGAGTATCATCATTGTTACCTCACAATCATAATCTTTTGGGTAAACCTGTTCAACTGCTTTGAGTCGTACAATGTGGTTGTATAAAGTCCTTCAGGCAATTCTGAAATATCAAAAATGTACCAGTCATTAAACTGTCTGGATAGCGTGCGTTCATAAACCCGTTGGCCTATTGAATTTGTTATCTCAATGTGATCATATTCAGACCCGTTCAAGCTGAGTTGCAAGAATGAACTTACGGGGTTTGGCCTAATTAAAGGCACAGCAGTAATACTTTTGCCATTCCCGGGTATTTTAATAGCGACAGGCTCAGGGTATTCTTCAGGAAATGCAACCGTACATTCCGGCAAGCTGTCCAAAAACATATGGTCGGTTCCCCTTTCGAGTATTTGCTGTACCCGATCTATCTGGCAAACCCAATATTCTGCAAGCGGTATTAAATTAGAGTCTGCATTTGAGGCTAAATCCGAATAAAGAACTCCTGCTTTTGAATAATCGTTTACCAGACAAAATAATCCGGCTTTTTGAAATTTCAAATAGTCGAGTAACTGTATTGCGGCCAAATCCGAAGCAGTATCACATCTTGCAATCCAATAATTGATCGTGTTTTTGACACTTGCAAAGATGCCATTAGTAGAATCGGGATTGCTGAGAAATGCACTGTCACTGACCAGATAATCACCGGCAAGCTCGTTCATTTTGGCCAGACCAATATTCAGGTAAGCATAGTCCGTAACCGTGCGGGTGGTGTTCCATTCCGATGCTGTTAAAGCAATTTCCCAATCGGGCATTATATCGACAGCTTGCACCGAATCATATTGTCTTGTGAGGATGTCTTCAAAAACATCTTTAACATTTTGAAAAGGAGCCCCATAAGTGATGGTTCTCGGATTTGTTGGTAATGCAGTTCCCGGGCCTGCTCCAGTGCCTGTGGTAGAACCAGCACAATAGGCGGTTCTCGAATAAGTTGACGGGGTTTCATGAACACCCGTGATTGTAGCCCTTGAGAATAAAGGCGGAAAGAATGGAAAAGGATCAGGGATATACCATAAATCATAATTTTGCGTGCTTACCGGTAAATATGGTGAGGTGTTATCCCACAGGTTTCCCCCTCCTGCTAAATCTCCGTTGGATGCAACACCCCAAAAGGTTAATCCAACCAACGCCATGCCTCCACTGTTAAATCGCAGATCGTTCTTTCCTCCGTTCAAATAAATGGGGTTACCGCCAATTCTGATTGTCTGATTAAACGCTTTGCCTGCACCAGCATTGAAGAACACATTTCCGCCACCGGCCTGACCAAAGGCATTGGCCATAACGACATTGGCCCCACTCGAAACCCTGAACCCATATCCAGTGTTGTCGCCGGTAAACGTTCCGCAACGCGACATTAAAGACGATGTGGCATCAAATTCAACTGCATTTCCGGTAACAGTGTAATTGGCAGAAAACATGCTTAAAGGAGAGCTTGAATTCCCCGTGTAAGATGTCCCAACAACTACATCGCTGATAACAGGATTTGTCAATTTGCTCGGGTAATGAGCACCCTTTACCTTTATTCCATAATCATTATCCCCGTTTTCGATGAGTGGGTTTTCCAATATTAATGCCCGTCCATCTACCAGCAATCCCTGTCCGCACTCCTGAAGCTCAAGGTCATTAATTCTGAGCGGGAGGCCGCCGACATTGTTAAAAGAATTCAAGCCATTGCTGCTTCCAGTAATAGTCAGGTCATTCAGTCCATAGCTGTGCCCCCAAAGATAAATACCGGCAAAGCTGCCGATACCTGACATGGGTTCTACTTTCACATGGTTGAAAACACAACGCACGCCCAAATTCAGAACGGCATCTTCGCCCATCTCTATTTTGCCGTTTATAACATCAAAATGGTTGTTGCTTCCGCTGTTCACAATCCAGAAAAAATGATCTGTTACCTCCATCACTTTTGTAGATGATGAACTCCCTTCAAACCTTATGAAGCTGCCATTTCCAAATTGAATGCGGTTGGCAGCGGTCTCTGTATTTCCGATATTCGGCATGTTGAACCGCACAAAGCCCAGCCCATTGCTACCGCCCACAGGGGCTAAGGATGCACCATCTTCTAAAATCAATGTGCCGCGTATTTCAAGAATGGCGTTGGGGCCGTCTAAAATGATTTCGGTGCCCGGGCCTATGCGAAGCGTAGCCCCTTCTTCTATCACCAACTTGGAATTGTTGTTGATGCGGAGGGTGCCAGGTGGATTGGTCACGCCGGGGGGAATGACAAAAGACAACGAACTACCCGACTTATAAAGCATCCAGGCATTGTAGGTCCCGCCGTCATCGCCAACTTCAATAAGTCCTTCATTCATAACGGTAACAGAATTGCATACTTCTATAAAAATATCAGAATACGAGGGAACCGAACTACCGGGAGCAAACCCCATCCCAAGACTTGTATTGTTCAGTGACAATGTACCGCTATTTATGGTGAGTTCATCACTAATAGCATCTGTTCCTAAATCTCCAGTGTAATTGAAAGTAATATTGTTGCCAATTGTGGGTACATCCACTAAAATTTCAGCATCATTGTTTTCATTAAAATAGAGTTCGTCGCGTTTGGTGTCTTTGTTTTTCTTAATTTTATAATTTGGATAATTAACTGTCACGTATTGACTAAAGGCATCGGAGTTTATAATTTGACCTTGATTTGTAGGGTTAAAATCAGAAATCCTGTTTTCATTGAAAACTTCCTTTGTTTCTGCTTTTAATTCGCAATCCAAATAATTTATTAGCACGTATCCATATTCAAAAACATTTTGAATAACCGATTCGGTGATAAATGGAAAGTTATGAGGGCCGGTTGGAGGACCAGGATTATCAATTAGTGGGTGACAAATTTGAAGAAAAGTCAGACTCAAATCATCGGTTCTGCCGGACCTCCAGATACCATTATCATTATGAAGCTCAACGCCATTTATTAAGTTTGGATTTTCGGGTCCATCAAACAAATCAACCATCATGGAGGCGATATTCATTTCTGACAATAAACCATGAGTGACGGTATTTTCAGAATTGAAGTTATTAACTCTATGAACATTATTTGTTGCTATTTCAGGATTGTCACCGTCAACAATTCGGCTCTCATAATCAAAACGCGATCCTAAATCACGCCCAGCTTCGCTATCAAAGTCCCTTGTAACAATATCCATAATCTGCCCAAAGCCTTCGGCCCAGCCTTCGGACCAGGCCAACTTTTCCTGAAAACTATTAATGTCTAATCTGTGATCTCTAAATGGTAATTGATAATTGAACCACCTGTGTTGCAAATGCCACATCAGGTAATGTCCGAATTCATGATATGGGGTATTTTCTCCCTCATCATCGCTAAAATCGCGATATATACAGTCCTGATTTGAAAGTACCAAGTCTGAAAAACCGGTAAATTTTACCCAATCTCTCAATACATAAAGCATGACGTTATGATCAATTTTCATCGCGTTTGCCACATCGCCAGGCAACATAAAAGTTGCATTGACAAAGGGTAGTTGCATTATCTCCAGTTTGGAACCGCTACCACCAAGGTTAAGTCCGGGAACATTATTGTTGACAAACTGTAAACACTGATGTGCATAGTGGACCAAATGTAGCTTAGTGTCATCCTTACCCGGATGTATTGCACCCATGTTCTGATTGTTGTCGTTGCCATTGTTGTAATACCAGGTGAACGGATTTGATCGCCTTGAAGTTCCTCGGATGGTCGCTCCAATTCGGTTTCTAACCCTGACCCTCTCACCGTCGTTTCTTGCAAATATTTTTACATATACTTCCAAATCACCTCCCTCCGGCTGATTGATACCCTGAAAATTCTGGCATACATTTACACTAATGGAGAACAGTCCTAAATTATCCGGATCACTGAGGTCGCTATAAGTATAACCGCTACCTAAAAAATCATCGGGATTCTTGCCATAGTCTCTGTCCCAAAGTTCAACATATATGCCTGTGATGTCCATATCTGTGCTTCCATTGCCATTTGTATTAACCCAAGCCTTGATATTCCCTTTGATTGTTCCCTTATAACGCTGGGTATTACCATTCTTACACCCGTCTGTTTTGAAACGTTTGGCACCATTCATTATTTCGTTAGAATCAGGGTCATTAAGCCCTTTCATAGGAATGGTATAAGCCAGTCCGGGGTATGATAAATATTGCAATGCAAAGGTATCTGTATTGAATTCTTCTATGGTGACATTGCTTTCGGGCAATGAGTCAGGATCAATATATTCCCTGAGGTTGGTATATAACCCTTCCTCAGGACTGTCCCATTCACGTTTTAAATCCAGAAATTCATTGTACCCCCATATTTCAAGTGTGTTATATGGGGTGAAATAGATCATAAATTTAGATTGACTTGCTTTTTCGTTGCTGTCATTGATTGCTTCGATCAATAAAGTCCGATATCAAAATGGTAAGTTTTCGCTGTTATAGTAAAACATAAGACTATCAACGATACTGTCGCCCGGATAAAAAAGTCCGGTATCTACTAACATTGAAGAACCGCCAGCTCACCAGTCAGAGGCAGCGTAATTCGAATCGCCCTGTTGCTCATAGTCATAGAAATACAACTGTCGGTTCAGGTTAAGCGAATAATGCCAGGCAGTGGTATCTAAAAACCTGATTTTGAATATCACTTTTGCCGTGTCATTTGATTCGAGTGGGCGTTCCATACTTTGTATTTCGAGTATCCAATTATCTGATGAATGGGTGTTCTGTGCACTTGCAGATAAAGTACTCAAAAGGCAAATTAGAACGAATGAGATAAATGAATAAGTGGTTTTCATGATTGAAATAATTTATTGTACAATGTGGTAGTCCACCAGATTCCATATCTGGTTGAAGGCTGGAAATTCCTTGCGAACAATTCCAATATTTTTAGCCGAATAAATCAAGGTGGGTGTCCAGTTAAATGCAAGATTCATGTTGTCGTTAGCACGGACCACATTATTAAATTGCAAATCGCCTGGTCTGTATTTGGAATAAATGGTGTCGAAAATGACAAATTGGCCAACTGGTCCATTGCTAATTGCATAACCCTTTATTGGTGGTGGGGCAACGAGATAACAAGAAGAGGAGTGTTCTCTATATTTCTCCCTGAAAGTCTGAAGCTTGACCGCATCGTTAGAAGTAATAACTCGTAAAAAGAACGTATCATTATGGTTTGTCCCAACAATATATGATTTAATTTCTTCCTTGAAGTTGTTTTTTAAACTTAGATGTGGTAATGTTAGCACCTCTTGACTATAAACAAATACACTATCCTTTATCTCAGAGTTTTGCTCCTCATAGACCCACCATGTCCCGGGTTTAAAAGCCCCCCAGTCTTTGAGTTCCTGGCTCACGTGATCGTAATAAGGTTCGGGGTCCTTGCAGTTGTATAAGATGAAAGGCAGCATCATGCCCCAAGCCACCACCCACCAAAAAACCCTTTTTGTTTTTATCACTATCATTCTGAAATAACAGTACAAATCTAAATATAAAAAAGAACATCCGCCATCCGTGTAAACACTGATTTTGCATCCGTGTTTAATACGCTGCTGCATCCGTGTACAGACGGATACTTCTTCAAAACTAATTAGGAAGGGTGTACTTTTTTAATTTTGATTTTTTTTTGTATATGCTTGATATGGTGTATGTTGAAAAATAGCAAATGAAGGCAACGTCAGGCCATGGTTTGAGTCGGTTCTATCAGGGTCCACTGCCTGATGGTTCTTATGGGAAATCTCTAAACACCTAAAGCGGTTTGTCTTTCAACCATGTTGGGTCATACCAGTTGGAGGTTAAAATTAAAAGCACATTCACGTTTTGAAATTTATTATGGATATTCGGCGGGTTTTTTGATCATGATTTTGACATATTTATTTTATGGAGAAAGATTTTAAAACAATCATTTATAGAGAGGAAGCCGCAATACTGAGGCTTTCGCTCAATCGGCCGGAAGTCTTCAATGCCTTTGACGAAACCCAAAGCTATGAATTACAAGATGCTCTGAAAATGGCCGGTCGCGATGAGGAGATTCGTGTGATCATTTTGACAGGTGAAGGCAAGGCCTTTTGCAGCGGGCAGGATTTAAAATCTATTGCAGGAGCCGAAAACAGGAACCTGGCTGATTCCCTTTATAAAAGATACAATCCCATCATTCGTGCCATGCGAAACATGCCCAAACCCATTATCTGCCGCTTGAATGGCGTGGCTGCCGGGGCTGGTTGTTCGCTGGCATTGGCTTGCGATTTTATAGTGGCCGCCGAACATGTCAATCTAATAGAGGTTTTTATCAATGTCGGTTTGGTGCTAGATTCCGGGTCTTCCTACTTCCTTCCGCGTTTGGTAGGTAGTAAAAGGGCTTTTGAAATGGCTACCATGGGAAGCAAAATTTCGGCGAAACAGGCTTATGAATGGGGTTTGATAAACAGAGTTGTTCCGGTTGAGGCTTTGGACAATGAGGTCAATGAAATAGCAGCATACTATGCCCAGGCCCCTACAAAAGCCATTGCCCTAATGAAAAAAATGCTTGACAAGAGTTTCCATTCAGATTTGGAAACCATGTTGGAATACGAGGCATATTGCCAGCAGATTGTCGGTAACTCCGACGACTATAAGGAAGGCGTAGCCGCTTTCAACGAAAAAAGAAAACCGAACTTTTCTGGAAAGTAATTGTTTGGATAAGCGTCTATTCCAATAATTTTACTTTTTTTGCGGCAATGAAAAAACCATATCTGTTATTATTATACATTTTGGCATTTGGTTCTGCCTTGGCACAGTCACAATATGAGCCGTGCGGTCAGGTGGGCTATGCGGATTATCTCGAAAAACAATACCCGGGTTTTAAAACATCTGTTGATGCTCAGTTTAATAACGCACTGAATTCAATGAACAACAAAAAATTGCCCAAAAGAACTTTTGGTGACACCATATTCAGAATCCCCGTAGTGTTTCATGTAGTTTATGAAAACAGCCTTGAAAACCTCCATGACAGTCTCATTATTTCGCAAATAAGGATATTAAATGAGGCTTTTCGTCGGCAAAATCCTGATACCATAATGACCCGGGATATTTTTAAACCCGTGGCTGCCGATGCAGGCATTGAGTTTTTTCTCGCTACTGTTGATCCATCCGGTGGAACCACCAATGGTATAACACGCACCCCAACAAGTATCACTTCTTTTTATAATCCAAGTGGACAATATCCTGATGACATGAAGTATTCAGCCACGGGTGGAAAAGACATTTGGGATCCGGGCCGATATCTGAACATCTGGGTATGTGATCTTTCAAATGCTGGTGTAGATATGTTACTTGGCTATGCCTTCCCTCCAACCAACGCACAAAATTGGAATTCCAATTCTTATGTTACATTAGAAAGACAAGGAGTGGTATTGCATTATAAAGTTGTAGGTGCCAATAATATTTTAAATAAAACCTTTCTTTCAAAGGGTAGGGCTGCCGTTCATGAAGTTGGCCATTATTTAGGGCTTAGACATACATGGGGTGATGGCACAAGTGCCAATGGCTGTTTTGTTGATGATGGAATTGAAGATACACCTGTTACCCGAATTGCCCATAGTGGCTGCAAGTATGGTCAGAATAGTTGTAATCAGGGTACTCCCGGTGATCTTCCTGATCAGGCTGAAAACTATATGGATTATACGAATGATTCGTGCATGAACATGTTTACCATCAAACAGGCCTCCATGATGCAATATAATTTAAACATGCTTCGAAGCGGTTTAGCTGAAAAATTTGTCATTCCAACACCGAAAGCTGAAGAAGAAAGGACAGCCTTATATCCAAACCCCGCTAACAATCACGTTTTTTTACAAATGAGCCGCCCCGATACAGATAATAGTTATAAGGTAATTATTACAGATTTGTTAGGACAAAAAGTCTGGGAAGGCGAGAGATTGTTGAAAACAAAAAATGAATTTCATATAGGCGAATTAGCAAAGGGCATTTACTATTTTCAGGTTTTCGATTCCACGAACAAGAAAGTTATTTCACAAAAACTCACTATTATTAGTAACTGAAATAGGTCAGACGAAATTTTCCTATCCGGCATTTCCTGAATTTTGTTTTTTTATAAATGTGTCTCAACGTGCTGCCTACCGAAAACATTACGCCTCCGAATAGAAGGTTATTAATGGCACGCTCTTTAGTCCAACCTTTGGCAATCACGGAATTAAGGTTGCCATAAGCGGTGTTGTATAACGCAAATACTTGCAGTCCGGTACCAACGCCCTGCAATAAGGTATTTCTTGCAAAACTTTGGCGTTCAATATAAAAAACTGAAATTTCTGAAACCAACACAGTTAAATCACCAAAGCTAATAGTAGAATCTGTCAGCCCAACCACAATAGCTGAGAAGGCTGTGTGGTCTGATTTGGATTCAATCCGGATATCATCGCCAATATGCACTCTCAAAAGCGTCTTTGGTTTATACGATTTCCTCAACACATATTCCTGTTGGGCCTGAACAGAGATATTCGTTAATAAACTGATCAACAAAGTTATTAGTCCAGCAATTTGTCTCATTCCTGGCGAAAATTAAGCCGTCTGTTTTGATTTATCTAAAAAAATAGACTAATCCATTGATTGCTCAATCAATATAAGCTTAAATGTCATAATATCAATAATATAAGTCTTTGTTGGACTGATTTGAATACCATTAGACTTCATAAATTGGCGTTTATTAACCCTTAATACATTTTTTTATAATTTCTGTTAACACAATTGTTGGTAATTAGGGTATCAACAAAACCGATCCGCTGAAAATCTCCGTTATTTTTGACCCTGTAATTCGGGTATGAGATAGCTGTCTATAGGGGTATTTTCATTTTAGCTCTACCCGATGTGCTGCCTATTAGGTACTTAAGAATTTGAGATGGGTACTAAACTGCACACTACTAACCAATGGAAGGGGAGTCGAAAGGCTCCTTTTTCTTTTTATAACAACTGCTGCTAATTACTTTTGCGGAACTTCAAAAAAAAGCATTATGGTATTCGATTCATATCTCATCAAAAAAGTTTACGCTCTTTATCCTGAGCGGGTTTCAGCCGCCAGAAAACTCTTGAACCGCCCCTTAACTCTTACCGAGAAAATCCTGTATTGTCATTTGTGGAATGGAACTCCGGACAAACCATACGATCGCGGCGTATCATATGTAGATTTTGCCCCGGATAGAGTGGCCATGCAAGATGCAACTGCACAAATGGCTTTGCTGCAATTTATGACTGCCGGCAGGCAAAAAGTTGCCGTGCCTTCTACCGTGCATTGCGACCACCTGATACAAGCAAAAACGGGAGCTGAAACAGATCTGAAGAATGCATTGGATATCAATAGTGAAGTGTATGATTTTCTTTCTTCGGTTTCTGATAAATATGGATTGGGTTTTTGGAAACCCGGAGCCGGAATAATTCACCAGGTGGTTTTAGAGAATTATGCATTCCCCGGAGGGATGATGATAGGAACTGACTCACATACCCCCAATGCAGGTGGACTTGGAATGGTTGCCATTGGTGTTGGTGGTGCCGATGCGGTTGATGTGATGGCAGGAATGGCCTGGGAACTGAAATTCCCCAAACTGATCGGAGTTAAACTGACTGGAAAGATGAGTGGCTGGACTTCTGCCAAAGACGTCATATTAAAAGTAGCAGGAATTCTTACTGTTAAAGGCGGAACCGGTGCCATCGTCGAATATTTCGGTGAAGGGGCTAAAAACATTTCCTGCACAGGAAAAGGTACCATCTGTAATATGGGTGCCGAAATCGGAGCCACAACTTCTACCTTCGGTTATGATGAGAAAATGGCCGAGTACCTTCGCGGAACCGACAGGGCAGAAATAGCTGACATGGCCGATACCGTTAGAGAACATCTGACCGGTGACCCTGAGGTTTATGCCCATCCTGAAAAATATTTCGACAGGGTAATTGAAATTGATCTCAACACTTTGGAGCCACATGTCAACGGGCCGTTTACACCGGATTTGGCCTGGCCGATTTCCGAATTCGCCAAAGCTGTTCAAGGCAATAAATGGCCTGCAAAACTTGAGGTCGGTTTAATTGGTTCCTGCACGAACTCGTCGTATGAAGATATTACCAGAGCAGCATCTTTGGCCCAACAGGCCGCAAATAAAAACTTAGAATTCAAGTCTGAATATACCGTAACACCGGGTTCTGAATTGGTGCGTTACACGGTTGAAAGGGACGGCTATCTCAATGTGTTCGAAAAAATCGGTGGCGTTGTTTTGGCCAACGCCTGCGGCCCCTGCATCGGGCAATGGGCTCGTCATGGTGCCGACAAAAAAGAAAAAAACTCCATCATCACCTCCTTCAACCGGAATTTCGCAAAGCGAAATGATGGCAACCCGAATACCCATGCCTTTGTGGCTTCGCCTGAAATTGTTACAGCTTTGGCCATTGCAGGTGATCTGACTTTTAATCCTTTAACGGATGCCCTGATTAACAGCAAAGGTGAATCAGTTAAACTCGATGAGCCTGTTGGAATTGATTTCCCTCCAAGAGGTTTTGCGGTTGAAGATAACGGCTATCAGGCACCGGCTACAGATGGTACTCAGGTAAAAGTTGCTGTGGACCCGGCCAGTGATCGGTTGCAATTGTTAGAACCATTTAAAGCCTGGGAGGGAAAAGATTTAACCGGACTCAGATTGTTGATTAAAACCAAAGGCAAATGCACCACCGATCATATCTCTATGGCCGGCCCCTGGTTGAAATACCGCGGTCATTTAGACAATATCTCAAATAATCTATTGACAGGTGCTTTGAATTTCTTCAATGATCAGCCTGATAGCGTGAAGAACCCGCTGACGGGAAATTATGAAGGCGTGCCTGCGGTTGGACGTATGTTGAAAGCTGCAGGGGAATTCAGTATAGTCGTTGGTGAGGAAAACTACGGAGAAGGTTCGAGCAGGGAACATGCGGCCATGGAACCAAGATTTCTTGCCGTTCGTGCGGTTTTGGTGAAGTCCTTTGCCCGTATCCATGAAACCAACCTAAAGAAGCAAGGCGTGCTGGCTTTGACCTTTGCCAATCCGACGGATTATGACAAAATATTGGAAGACGATACCTTTGATGTTTTAGGCCTGACAACTTTTGCACCCGGCAAGCTGTTAACCATTCGGCTTAACCACAAAAATGGCAGTACAGAATCTTTCGAAGTAAATCATACCTATAACACCCAACAGATTGAGTGGTTTAAAGAAGGTTCAGCATTGAACATTATCAGGAAACAAATGGCCTGAGCCTTTTCTCAACCATATTTGCATCGAAAAATAATCATCTTTAATGTCACCCAACGGGGAGGTTTAAAAATCAAGATTCCTTACAAAATTTTGATCATGAGTGAATTTAGCCGTTAATTTATTGACTCATCTCCATCATTAAATGCTGCTCTGATATGACTACCATCGCAAAAGGGTTTATTGTTGGAATGGCCGCAACGGCATAGGGTAACGCGGTATCTTGCTTCGTACGAATCATCATCTGAAGACACCACTTCAATACCGCCCTTCAGAAACAGTGGGCCACTCACTTTTCTGCCGGGATCTTCTGCAACCGTTATGGATGGTTCAATGGATGGTTCTATCGGCTCTCCGGTTTTTTTATCCGAAACGATCAATCGTCCCGAGGGGCAGTTGTGTGCCACTTGTATGGCCAGTTCCCTTGATTCGGGGTTGTCGGAATTGGCAATGAGAAAACGAATTCCTCCGGCGAGATTGCAATAGCGGGCTGAAGCACAGAAAACTCCGGCATCTTTTAAAATCAAATCTGGTCCTTCTACTGTTATTGCCAACTCGCTGAATTTTTGATGTCCTGCTGTTTCGGTGCCGTCAAACGAAACTGAACGGTGCGTATTATCGCAAAAAGGCTTGTGCCTCGAATTGCCGCAGCGACAAAGCCAGTAAGTTTCTTCGATCGGCAAAATTCCTCCCTCTTTCCATTCGAAAGGAGTTCCTGCTTCGTCTTGTGCCATGATGCCTTTTGCCAGACGAACAGTGCCCGATACCTTGTATGGGCCGTTTTTGGTAACTTTTACTTTTGGTTTATCGTGTTCCATTGGCGTCAATTTACATGATCATATTTCCATCAAATTCACTTTTAGGAGATGTTGGTGTTACATCATTTCCAAATAATATTTGTTATATACACGCGAATTTTTAACAGAATTTTTTCATAGAAAGCGGAGGTAAACGCAAAACGCAGTTAAACTTTTTAGGCTTTTTTCTATCATTAGTTCTCTGCCCGTCTTTTGAATTTCCTTATGGCAGCATCAACAGAATGTTAGATTACAAAATCTATTAACGTCTCCAATGATTGCCAACCATTGTTAATTATTCCCTAAAAACAAAATTATGAATATTTATAATCTTTTTATTGGTATGGATGTTTCCAAATTAAAATTAGATACGGTTTGTTTTAAAAACCACAGATTCAAAGCCATAATACCACTTTGTGGCTGAAAACTCGCCCCAACGGAATATTTGTTGTTGATCAAAAAAAAACTCGCTGTTCTCGATCGCATCAAAAAAACAGAAAGATAAATTTACTCTTTCTTACCAAGAACGCGGTTTCATAAATTCTTGATTTTAAACCAAATGAAAAAAGTTAGTCAGAATTTAGTGGACGGACAGTTGTTGAAATTGGATCCCTTTGAATATAGCATAACCGAATAAACAGCAACTAACAGCTAAGAATTTGCCAGGTTGAACGACTAACAATGAATCAAATGTTGCACGGACCCTTTGGTCATTTTTGCCACTTTTTATAACTATGAGGATTGCGACGTTATGATTGTTTTTTGTAGTTCCTTTAAACTTGCTGCATGAGAAGGCCATTGCCAAAAGCTTGTCGGCTGTGGTATGAGCGAGTTGATTTTTTTTTCCATGTTGTATCGTTAGATTTGTCCGACAAAGTTTGTGATTTAACAGGCTGATAAAAAACTACCGGTCGTTAAATGCAACAAGGGTTTGCGATACGTGGGGTTCCGTTCTTCGCAAATTCCGCATGTGCGGTATTTGGCGGAAGTTCTTCCGATAGCTGCGGAACCGTATGAAACCTGTCGTCAGCCAGGTTTAAAATAGTAAATTTGATTTAAACAATAACCTTATGAAAGCACAAGGCAAAACCGTAGAGGAAATTTTATCAAACCTGCCGGGGGACAGGCTTAAACCCTTTAATGAACTGCACGATATAATTGTAAAAAACCTGCCCGAAGGTTTTGAACCTGCCATTAGTTATGGTGGTTTGGGTTATGTGGTGCCGCATGAGCTTTACCCCGCAGGTTATCATTGTAAGCCTGAAGAGCCACTGCCTTTTGCCGGCATTGCCTCGCAAAAAAGATCCATTAATTTTTACCACATGGGGATTTATACTGATCCAAATTTATTCAAATGGTTTGTGAGTGAGTATCCTAAACACAGCAAGCAAAAACTGGATATGGGTAAGAGTTGCGTTCGTTTTAATAAGATGGAAGATATTCCCTATAAACTCATTGCTGAGTTAATGAAAAAGATAAGTCCTAAGGAATGGATAGAGATGTATGAGAAAAATCTTGTACCGAAATCGAAGAAGAGGTAAGATTTTTTCTTCCATTATGGACGTTGATGTTTTTATTTCCAGCCTTTTTCAAACATTTGATAGGGTAACAAACTTCCCAGACGGGAGATGTAGATTGAGATAAGAAGTTCAAAAATGCGTATTGGTGGCCAAAAATGGACAAAAGGTTTAAAAAAAGTTTTTCGCCCAATTAATAGGCTCTTTCGCTGCGGCCCTCAATGAAATAAGTGAACGACCGATTTACGACCCGCATACCACCCGGTGTAGGATAATCACCCGTAAAGTACCAGTCGCCGGTGTGGTTCGGAATTGATTTGTGTAGATTTTCTACGGATTGATAAATAATTTGTACCTCAGATTTTTGGTCTTCGGGTGTCAGAATTTCGGAAATCTTGGCGGTCAATTCTTCGTCATCAAAAAGGGCATAGAGTTCCTTCACCGCATTTTTGCATTCTTCGGCAGGCAGACTGAGTTGGTATTTGCAGTTTTGGTAGGTTTCCTGAAGTTTGTGGGTCAGCCCGTCTCTTTCCAAAAGTTTCAGCAAAGCCCTGAAAGAGGCAAACTCATTTATACGGCTCATATCAATGCCATAACAATCGGGGTATTTAATGATTGGTGCGGAACTGGCAACAAGAATTTTCCTCGGATTCAGCCTGTCAAGAATCCGGAGTATAGACCTTTTTAAAGTTGTTCCTCTGACAATAGAATCATCAACCACTACAAGCGTGTCTTTATGCTCTCGCACTATACCATAAGTAACATCATAAACGTGACCTACCAGATCGTCGCGGTCTTTGTCTTTGGTTATAAAGGTACGCATTTTTACGTCTTTGATCAGGATTTTATCTCTTCTGGCTTTGACGCATAGGATGGCTTCAATTTTTTCTGGAGATATGTCATTACCCAATTTCAGAATTTGCTCCTTTTTGTATTGGTCCATATAACGATAGACACCGTCCAACATCCCATAAAAACTCGTTGACGCCGTATTGGGGATATAGGAGAAGACGGTATTGTTAATATCGTAATCAATTTTACGAAGGATATCAGCTGACAAATAAGCCCCCAATTTTTTTCGTTCAAGATAGATATCTGCATCGCTGCCTCTTGAAAAATAAATTCTTTCGAAACTGCAAGCTCTTTTTTCTCTTTGCGGAATAATATTAACTTCTTTGACCAAGCCGCTTCGGTGAATCAAAATGGCATTTCCCGGTGTTAGTTCCTGAATGTCTTCTATCTTGAGATTGAAAGCAGTTTGCAAAGCTGGCCGTTCAGAAGCTGCAATAAAAACCTCGTCATTCATATAATAAAAGGAAGGACGTATTCCATTGGGATCTCTGATGACAAAGGCATTTCCATCACCCACCATACCCATCATGTTATAACCTCCATCAGCCTTTTTAAAGGCATTTTTCAAAACAGATTCCAAATCGAGGTGTTCTTTGATCTGATTGGCAATATCTGCCCCTTCCATTCCCTGAGATTTGAACTGCCGGTATAGTCTTTGATTTTCTTCGTCCAGAAAATGCCCGATTTTTTCAAGCATGGTAACATTGTCTGATATTTCTTTTGGGTGCTGCCCAAGATTGATTAATTGCTGAAACAATTCATCCACATTGGTCATGTTGTAATTTCCTGCAAGGACCAGATTTCTACTCATCCAATTGTTTTGTCTCAGAAATGGATGCAGATTCTCAAGACTACTGCCGCTATGGGTGGCATAGCGGTTGTGTCCAACGATTAATTCCCCTGCATAGGCAAAATTCTCTTTCAGATAGTCGTCCTCATCCAGCCTTGATATGCCCAAAGCCTCGTATCTTCCTATTATTTCTTCAAAAATCTGGGCAACCGCGTCTTTGCCGCTGGCCCTCTTTCTGGCTATGTATCGTTTCCCAAATTTCGGATCTAGTTTAATGACACCAATACCAGCCCCATCCTGCCCGCGATTGAGCTGCTTGGCCATCAACAGTTGCATTTTTTTTATCCCGTAAAGGGCCGTTCCGTATTTTTCGCGGTAAAAACTAAGGGGTTTCAGCAGCCTGATGATGGCAATGCCGCATTCGTGTTTTATTTCGTCACTCATGCTTTTGTTTGAGGGGGCGAATTTAAATCTATTAAACGAAATAATTCCTCCCATGTTCAATGGTTTGGGCATTAATTCAATGCTGTACAAAATGATATCTGATTATTGACAACACGTATGCCAGGGTTTGTTTTAGTTCTAATGGATTCTTACATTTTTTTGCTTACAAAGTTTTAACCAGAAAGTTACTTAGGGTCTGCTGATTAAGTTCAAGAAATAGTTTTTATTTGGTAACCCTTTTTCAGCCAGATAAAAATATCAACAACTCTTTGACATTTATTACTGACA
>JAGVMN010000065.1 GCA_020053795.1 Bacteroidia bacterium
CAGTAATAAATGTCAAAGAGTTGTTGATATTTTTATCTGGCTGAAAAAGGGTTACCAAATAAAAACTATTTCTTGAACTTAATCAGCAGACCCTAATTAGGGTTATAGTAGATTGAGAACCATCAGAAAAAAGGCCCATCCAATCTTCACAATCCATCACTCTGCAGTTTGTGAAATTTATTCGTTACAGATGGAATTCAAAGACTGACTTCGAATCAACTGACCATCAGTGACAACGATTTCAAAGGATGGATAGATTTGAATATCAACATTAACACATCTGTCACAAATACCATCAATGAGAATACAATTCAATATGGATGCAAAAAATAATATAGCAACATTAACTTTCATTCCCCGTTTTTCCGCAAGAAAATAATTTCTTAGGCTAACGGTTAGACACAGAAAATGGTAATTTTGAGCAACAAAAGCCGCTTGACTAATTATTTGATTTGTAACACTTTGAAAAAACGTTAGTCAGAAGTTTAAAGACGACCAACACCTAATGACAATGCAACAAAAAATATCATACTTCAGGACATTTTATAGCGACTTTATCGTGACGACCTTTTCACTTTTAGTACTTTTAGTCGTAGGGACAATTGGTTCAATAATCGTGACAGGTAGCAGAGAAGAAGGAATGGTTTATGGACTTGCAGCTGGACTTGTTTTGGGACTAATTGCATTTTATTATTTCAGGGGACAATTCAATTTTATCTGGACAGCTTTACAATTGACAATTAACGCAGGACTGACCATTGGAGAGTTTTTAGGCGTATTATATTTACTTGAGAACACAGGAATTTCAGAAATATCATACGGCTATATTTTAATATTTATTTCAGTGCCGACACTTATCTCAATAAACAAACAACTACTTGACAACTTAACAAGCCGACTTAACGCACAGAAAAGGGAAAAACAACCAATGCAAATTTATAACAGACCTTGACACGACAAACGACAATGAAAAAAGTAATAATTATATTTGGACTTTTGGGACTGACAATTTTCGGTGGACTATACTCAAAACGCAAATTTTACGACCCGAAACATAGAATTGAGGTTGCTAAAAATGAAGTTAAGAAACTTGCCAACAAAGAGGAAATAAAAAACGGAGACATTATATTTCAGACCTCGTTATCAGGACAGAGCAGAGCTATTCAGCTTGCAACGAATTCAAAATATTCTCATTGCGGACTAATTTACAAAGACAATAATAGATATTACGTTTATGAAGCCGTTCAACCTGTTAAACGAACACCTTTAGACAAGTGGATTGCAAGAGGACAAGACGGAAAATATGTAATAAAGCGACTTAAAAACGCAGACCAAATTATTACTCCAGCGACACTTGTGAAAATGAAACAAGTAGGAGAAAAATTTAATGGGAAAAATTACGACCTAACTTTTGAATGGTCAGACGATAAAATTTATTGCTCTGAACTAATATGGAAAATCTATCAACGTGCGACAGGCATTGAAATTGGTAAACTTCAAAAACTTAGCGACTTTGATTTGACGAATGAAACTGTTAAGAAAAAAATGAATGAACGATATGGGGACAAAATCCCGACCAATGAAATTGTGATTTCACCAGCATCAATTTTTGACAGTGAATTAATAATAACGATAAAGGAAAATTGATTTGAAAAAACTTCTCATATTATTTCTAATTATTGCGATTGCACTTGTAATCGGTGGTATATACGGTATTATTCACGACCAACTTACCTATACCATTTCGCCAGAATATTACACAAAATTCAAATTTTATCAATTCGGACTTATGGACTTGGGAAACGAAGCCATTTTTCCATATCCAAGACTTGTAGTTGCAGTAGTTGGCTTCCTTGCGACTTGGTGGATGGGACTTCCTATTGGACTAATACTTGGACTTGTAGGATTAGCACATAAAGACAATACGCAGATGTATAGAATCACAATGAAAGCAATTGTAGCAACTGTTATTGTTGCTTTTATAACTGGACTTATTGGACTTGCATATGGGAAGTTGTATTTAGCTGACTCAGGGGTTAATTGGTTGCTACCTGACAATCTAATTGACAAGAGAAATTTTATTGCTGTTGGCTCTATGCATAATTTTAGTTATTTAGGTGGTTTAACAGGACTAATTGTTGGGAGCATTTACAGCTTTAGACAAAAAAAAATAGATAATGAAATCAAAAGCAAACAGAACGCCAGTTGCTAATATAAGTAACCGTTGTACAACTAATTTTCAAACCAAAAAAGGGCCGGGTGAGCAATAAAACAACCCAATCTGAGGCTTTCTTAGCGAGGTTTGTCTTTAGCTTTTCATCTGATAGTAACTGGCTATGTTGCTGATGGTATCTAACCGCGTATCCACCTCTGTCTTTTAAAAAATCCGATAGTTCCCGGGTGAATTTGGAACCATCGGCTATGAAGGAGAAATCGCGTTTAATGATGGCTCCTGTGAGTTTGTGTCGCCATCGGCGTTTCTTTATTTGCAAATACACCGCCTTGCCCCGTAAGGGAAAGTCTTGTATTCCCTTACTTTCCATGAAGCCTTTGGATTCATATTCTGAACCGGAATAACCCGCAGGCAGTTCATTCTTTTCCTCAAAGTCTATTAACCAATATTCTTTCCTGGTCTCTATATCACAAAGCGTTTGGTAGCCTGTTATCACAAAATAATCCATCAACTCAGATGGAAAAAACTCATGTAGTAGTTTTAAACCGGTGGTTTCGATTATTTTTTTGACACAAATCTAATCCCAATGTATCTTTACTTCCCGACTTTTAGTGCTTACCCATTCAAGGTCAGTGCGTTACAGTGTATAAATAGACGAACCGGAAACTGGTTTTTTAAGGGTTTATCCGAATCCGGCGGAGGGTGTGGTTTATATTAACTTTGATAAACCGGGGACAAATCGTGTAGTCATTTACGATGTTTTGGGAAGACCCATTCATTTATCTGAAACCAATCTATATTCTAGTGAAATTCGATTGCCAGAAACCGTCACCGGTTCTTCCCCCCTACAAGTTGTTGATGAAAATGACATTTCTGCAAAAAAGTTGTTGCAGTTTCGTGAGTACCGAATTACAGTAGCATTTTTCAACACAATTGACCTGTTTGTTTTCACCCAAAGGCTGTTAATTTTGCAACCAGATTTTCAATGCAATGGCTGAACTGATTCGTCTTCCAAAAATGAGCGACACCATGACCGAAGGTGTGATCGTATCCTGGCTAATGAAAGTGGGCGATCAGGTGAAGGTGGGCGATATTCTGGCCGAAGTTGAAACCGACAAGGCTACCATGGAACTGGAGAATTTTGTAAAAGGTACTGTGCTCCATTTAGAGGCAAAAGAAGGAGAAGCCATTCCGGTTGATTCGATCATTGCGGTAGTTGGCAACCCGGGTGATGATTATAAATCATTGTTAGCAGGGGTAAACACACACCCATCAGCTACTGAAACCATTGAACTTGTTGAGGAGAAAGAAGATTTACCAATAGAAATTTTGACAGTTGAGTCAAAAGATCAGACCCGATTGATCGCTTCGCCGCTTGCCAAAAAAATAGCACAGGAAAAAGGAATAGACATTCGTTCTATTCAAGGATCTGGAGATGGAGGACGCATTGTGAAAAGAGATATTGATGCAGGCAATTCGGCAATTGCGACATCAGGAATAGCAACTAGTTATACAGCATTTAACGGATCAGAGGGATATGACGAACAACCGGTTTCTCAAATGCGGAAAACGATTGCCAAACGTTTGAGTGAAAGCAAATTCACCGTTCCGCATTTCTATCTGACAATGGAGATTTTGATGGACAAGGCGGTTGAGGCCAGAACAGCCATCAATGAATATACGGATATGAAAGTCTCGGTGAATGATTTAATTGTGAAAGCGGCTGCTACTGCTTTGCGGAAACATCCAAAAGTTAATTCCAGTTGGTTGGGCGATAAGATCAGATTCAATCACCACATACATATAGGCGTTGCAATGGCTTTGGAAGAAGGTCTGTTAGTTCCCGTAGTTCGGTTTGCCGATCAAAAAAGTCTTTCTCAAATCAGTTCTGAAGTAAAAACATTTTCGGCCAGAGCAAAAGAAAAAAAACTGCAGTCGGAAGACTGGACGGGAAATACTTTTACGATCTCCAATCTGGGAATGTTTGGGATCGAAGCGTTTACTGCTATTATCAATACGCCCGACACCTGTATTATGGCTGTAGGAGCTGTCAGGGAATCCGTCATTGTTGAAAACGGACAGATGCGGGCAGGTCATACCATGAAAGTGACATTGAGTTGCGACCATAGAGTAGTGGATGGCGTGGTGGGTTCAAGGTTCCTGGTTACCTTTAAAGAATTGCTGGAGCAACCTGTAAAGCTTTTGGTCTGAAGATTTTGTATTTATCAAATTTTGACCTAACATTGCAGTGTCATTTCAGGCTTCCAACCTCGAAGGACTCTATCGGCAACAATTTTTCGACTACTTCAACACATTTATAAAAAGTTAAGATTTTGAAAGCTATCCACTAAGGATTTATTTTAATTAGTTACCTAAACACATGTATGATATTTTAACACTGAGCGAGATGCCGGCTAATGAGCTAAAGCAAGTCGCCGATCAATTTGAAGTAAACCCAAAGGGGTTAAAAAAAGAAGACCTGATTTATAAAATTCTTGAAATGCAGGCTATAAAGCCGGATGTTTACGAAAAAATAAAGACCATCAATAATGACAAAAAAAGCTCGATATCAAAGCCTGATTCTGAGCCTGCCAAAGAACAGCCAAAAAGGAGACCGATTGTTATCAGAAGAAAAGAAACACCTGCTGCTGCAATTCCGAGGGTTGAGACCCCAACCGTTGAAAATGCTGTTTCGTATGATATACCAAATACTGAAACACCGGCGGAACCGGTAAAGATTAAAAGGGAAATTAAAATAAGCCGCTTTCAAAAGGAGCGTCAGGAGAAACAAGAAAAACAGGAAAATAAGCAACCCTCTGAGAAGCGACAACCTTCTTTAGAGCAACAACCTGTTTCTGAAATAATAGAGCCTGAGTTTACAAACAATCAGGAAAAGCAGGTAAACTCAGACGAACAGCCCGATCAGCAAAAAAATGTTGATCGTCCACAGGACCGTCTGGACAAACCGGAGCGTGAAGAAAGAGAAAAAAAGAGGGAAATAGCCGAAGCACTAATGAATTATCTGGAGTTAGATGGCGTGGTAACCACTCAGGGTGTTTTGGAAACCATACAAGATGGTTATGGATTCCTTCGATCTCCCGACTACAGCTACCAACCTTCACCTGACGATGTTTACATATCGCCTTCTCAGATAAAGAATTTCGGACTGAAAACCGGTGATACTGTCAGAGGAACCATTCGTCCGCCAAAAGAAGGTGAAAAATATTTTGCTTTGATGGGCGTAGAACTCATCAATGGTAAGAAACCCGAACATGTTCGAGACCGCGTGGCATTCGAACATTTGACTCCGCTGTTTCCTAATGAAAAGTTTAATTTGGTTTACAAAAGAGACAATTATTCAACCCGGATTATTGACCTCATCACTCCCATAGGTAAAGGACAGAGAGGGTTAATTGTGGCCCAGCCAAAAACCGGTAAAACCAATCTGTTGAAAGATATCGCCAACGCCATTTCTGCCAATCACCCGGAAGTTTACATGATCATTCTGTTGATTGACGAACGCCCCGAGGAGGTGACCGATATGGCCAGAAGCGTAAAGGCTGAAGTGGTTGCTTCTACTTTTGATGAACCGGCCGACAAACATGTGAAGTTGGCCAACATCGTTTTGGACAAAGCCAAGAGACTGACCGAATGCGGGCACGACGTAGTGATACTTTTAGATTCTATCACCCGTTTGGCTCGTGCCTATAACACCGTGCAACCAGCCTCCGGAAAAATACTCTCCGGTGGGGTAGATGCCAATGCTTTGCATAAACCCAAAAGGTTTTTCGGTGCAGCCCGAAATATTGAGCACGGCGGATCGTTGACCATCATCGCCACGGCATTGATAGACACCGGTTCCAAAATGGATGAGGTGATTTTCGAAGAATTCAAAGGAACGGGTAATATGGAATTGCAGTTAGACCGCAAGTTGTCTAACAAGCGAATATTCCCTGCCATTGACATTGTGCCATCCAGCACACGAAGAGAAGATTTACTGCTGGATAAAAATGTACTTCAAAAACTTTGGGTGCTCCGCAACCACTTAGCCGATATGAACTCCGAAGAAGCCATGAACACCATGCTCAAATACATGGAAGGCACCCGCGACAATCAGGAGTTTCTGGTTAGTATGAATGGGTAAGATTATTCTTATTGATGGTTTGAGAAAAAGTTCAATGTAAAGAAAATTATTCTGAATTGAGGTCAAGGTATTTTCGCCAAATGATAGCACCGCTATTCCGGCGATCAATCTTATATACTACTGGAATTTTATCTTTGTACAAAAGGCATTGTGATCGGTCATTGCTTATCGCAACAATATAGCGATAGCTCAAATCATAGTCTATTATTGACAATGGTTTATTCCGGTATTTAGCAAGAACATCCCCTTTTGAAAGTTCCACTTCCCATGCTTCTTTTCCCCAAGGTTCATTTTTTGCACCAATGATAACTGTGTCTTTTTTGCTGTAATAAAAGTAAAATACTATTTCATCACCGGAATTAGAATAAGTCAATTCGGTTGGGATATTTTGTTGCCAATAAGTTCCAAACACGGGGCTGTTTTCGTTACCAAATCCATTGCCGTTACATTTGTATCTTGTTTTATTCTTATCAAAGTAATTCCAAATCATTCTCTCAAATTGTATTTGATTTTCCACTTTATCATCAAACCGGAAATCAATATTTTCTATGGAATCGTTACCCAACGAATCAATTTTTATAAAGTTACATTGATCATAATTTCCATGCATTGCCACAATAACTAGTACTCCACCATCATCACAAGGGGAAACATCAATTTCAAATACATCTCCGTCTGCCCATCCATGATCCTCTGCAATTAACCAATATGGATATCTTCCCCATGAACCATTATCCTTCAATTGTACATTCTTGCTATAAATTAACTGGCCATCCAAGTTCACTAAATGAACGTTAAGAACACTCGTACCGTAAGTGCCAACTAGGAATAATCCATTGTGACAAGCAATAACCTCTTTTACGTTGTAATACTCAGGCCCGCAAGGCTGTGCTGATCCCAATTTGAAGATAAAGATGAAAACAATGGAAATTAACTTGAGCCGCTTCATTTCTTAACCAAATATATTCCAAGTCCAATTATCACAACCTTTAAAAGAGAATATTGTATTACAAAAATGTGTCCTTTTCGAAATTGAGTTACAGCCATACTGACCAATGTTTGCCTTTCATTCTCGTATCTTAAACCTTAACAAAAATAAACTATTGGAGCTGCATTATGGTTAGACAGGTCAGAGAAAAGTCTCAGTCATAAGTCTTGGATTCCTCCCCGAAATAAATTCAGGGCAGGCTGTTCCTCGGAATGAACAATAACAAAAATGGCTATCCCATCAACAAATCCTTCATAGAAACCTCTTTATTCATCAAATCCGGTAAGGCAGCAATTTTGATCCGCTCCTGACGCATACTGTCGCGATAGCGGATGGTGACATCTTCGTTTTCCATACTATCGTAATCAACCGTTATACAAATAGGCGTTCCAATGGCATCCTGCCTTCGATAGCGTTTACCTATGGCGTCTTTCTCTTCAAAATAAACGGGATGATCAAGTTTCAGATCATCAAATATCTTCTCCGCCTTTTCGGCAAGCCCGTCCTTTTTCACCAATGGCAAAATGGCTGCTTTAACCGGTGCAATAGCCGGATGCAATTTAAGCACTGAACGGGTCTCGCCGCCCTCGAGTGTCTCTTCGTGCAGTGCAGCACACATCTGAACCAGAAACATCCGATCGAGACCGATGGAGGTTTCCACCACATAAGGAATATAACTTTCGTTGACCTCGGGATCGAAGTAGCGGAGTTTTTTGCCGGAAAACTCTTCGTGTTGTTTCAGGTCAAAATCCGTTCGGGAATGAATGCCCTCCACTTCTTTGAACCCAAAAGGAAAATCATACTCTATGTCCACCGCCGCATTGGCGTAATGGGCCAGTTTCACATGGTCGTGATAACGATAGTTCTTTGGGTCGGTTCCAAGAGATAAATGCCATTTCAACCGGGCATCCTTCCAGTATCTGAACCATTCCATCTCCGTTCCGGGCCGTACAAAAAACTGCATTTCCATTTGCTCGAATTCCTTCATCCGCATGATGAATTGCCGGGCTACTATTTCGTTGCGGAAAGCCTTTCCCGTTTGGGCAATACCAAAGGGAATTTTCATTCTGCCGCTCTTTTGCACATTCAAAAAGTTGACGAAAATTCCCTGTGCCGTTTCAGGTCTCAGGTAGAGTTCCGATTCGCCATCCAAAGCACTCATCTGGGTGCTGTACATGAGATTGAACTGCCGCACTTCAGTCCAGTTTCTCGAACCGCTCACCGGACAAACAATCTCCAGTTCTTCAATCAGGACTTTGATTCTGGCAAGGTCTCCGCTTTCCATACTCTCCTTTAGCACCTTGTCGATGTATGCACTTTTCTCTGCATTCCGCAGCACATTCGGATTTGTTTGCCGAAACATGTTTTCATTAAAACCAGCTCCGAATCTTATGGCGGCTTTCTCCACTTCCTTGTCCATTTTGATCCGAATTTTTTCCTGATACTCCTCCAGCAGCACATCGGCCCTATACCTTTTTTTGGAGTCTTTGTTGTCTATCATCGGGTCGTTGAAACCATCTATGTGGCCACTGGCCTTCCATGTTTTCGGGTGCATAAAAATGGCAGCATCAATTCCCACAATGTTTTGGTGCATTTGCACCATGCTTTTCCACCAGTATTCGCGTATATTCTTTTTGAGTTCCGTCCCGTTGTGGCCATAATCATACACAGCACTCAGTCCGTCATATATCTCACTCGACTGAAACACAAATCCGTATTCCTTGCAATGGGCAATCACATTTTTAAATTGTTCTTCTGACATTTACCTCGGTTGAAATTTCGGCAAAGCTATTGTAAAATGGTTTACACTGAGCGAAGTCGAAGTGTTGATAAGTTGAGGGTTGATAAGTTTACACAAAGCGAAGTTGAAGGGTTGTCCTGAATCAAGTTCAGGGTGAAAGGTTGAAGGGATAAAAGGTTTATCCTGAGCGATTCTGATTGGTGATTGATCGGACCCGATAGCAATCGCATACGCGTTAATCTAATCTTAATTATTTCCTTCAAAGTCCTGTAAGGACGGCATATTGGTAGAATTGAAAACACACACCGATATTGAGTCCCAGAGGGACGGAACAATTATTTTCAGAAGTTTAAAATCCGATAGCTCTATCGGATGTGTCGTCCCGATGGGACTTGACTTTTGAAGAAATATCGATTGTTACCGATATGTCGTCCTTACAGGACTTTCATCCACATTATTTGTTTCTTAAGTTGACACACATGCGATAGCAATCGGGTCGCAGAATTTTTGGTGGAAAGGTGGGAGGGTTCTATATTATTGGTGAAGAATCAAAAGTAGTTATAAGTTTGCCACTTATATGATCTGTTGTTTGTTATCGTTATAAGCCGGAATAAAGTCAGCATGTTCAAAACCAGTTTTTTTAAAAATGCCTCCATCCTTTTTTCCGGATCGGTTATTTCTCAACTGGTTTCTTTTGCCATTATCCCAATTCTTACCCGATTTTATTCGCCCGAAGAATTTGGAGACCTGACCCTGTTCACAACCATCATCATGGTAGTCGGGGCTTTTCTGACCATGCGTTATAGCCTGGCCATTGTGCTGGAATCAGACTCAACAAAAGCCATGAATCTGGTTGTGTTATCTTTTATAATCAATCTGTCTATTTGCATTGTTCTTTTCCTCATAATTGTACTTTTCAAGAAACAGATTTCAGACCTGTTTAATATTAATACAAATGCCCTATGGTTATACCTCATTCCGCCCGTCTGTTTTGTCTCCGGCTTGATTGAAACCATCACCTATTGGTTGAACGGAAAACAGCAATACAAGAAAATTTCAACCAACAGAATGATCACCAGCAGTCTTTCCGGCATCTACAAACTCGGGCATCCCTTTATTAAATTGTTCAGCGGAAACGGGATGATCATTGGTCATACTTTTGGTTTATTAGCCGGATTATTTCATGCTTTAACTTCTTTAATATCCGTTAGCTATCGGATTCGAAGGGAAGATATACAGATGTCGGAGATTAAGGGCGTCGCAAGAAAATATAAAAATTTTGCGTTCTACTCAACACCTGCCGGTCTCTTGAATATGCTCGGAAACCACATTCCGGTTTTTCTGATCAGTGTGCTCATAGGTTCCGAAATGAATGGCTATTTCGGCAATGCCTACAAATTGGCTTACCTGCCATTGGGTATTGTGAGTTATTCCATTGGACAAGTCTTCTATGAACGCCTGTCGAAATTGAAAGAAAGAACGGCAGTTTCCATATCTTTCTCATTTGACATCTTTAAGAAAATGTTTTCTTTTGCTCTATTTCCAATTGCTATGCTTACTGTTTTTGGCGACCTGATCGTTACTCACATTCTGGGTGAAAAATGGCAGATGACGGGTACCTTCGTACAAATTCTTTTACCGTTTTATTTTGCTTTGTACCTGAACAGTCCTTTTGCTGCTGCTTTCGAGGTTTTTGGAAAACAGAAATCCGAAATGTTTTTCAGCTTACTGTTTTTAGTCACGAACACAGCCTCGCTCCTCATTGGTTATTTTGTTTTTAATGGAATTGTCTCCGCCATTATGTTTTTCGCCATTAGTGGATTCATATCCCGTTTTTTCATGACCCGATATCTTTTTAAACTCATAGGCCGAAACATTACATTGGACTATTTGAAAGGGAGTGTTATTTTTGGAATCACGATTGGCATATTATGGTTGATTAAATACCTGTTGTTTTGAACAAACTGATCAGAAAATTTCTTGAAGCTATTGATGATCCGATCATCAGACCCATTGTCAAATGGCTATGGCCGAGGCATAGGGTTCCCCGAAAAGGCTATCAATGGAGCTATAAAATTCTTCGAAACTATTTTTTCTTTCAAAAAATTCTCAGAGTCAATGGGGCGGTTCCCTGGCCCGTTGATTTCAGGTCAAGAGTTTCGGACTGGAAAAAAATCGAAAAAGGTATTTGCTGCAATCCCGGCGACAGCATGGGTGTTTACATCAATGCACATGGCGGACTGAAACTAGGGAATAATGTCAACATCGGCCCGAATACGATTATTACCACAACCAATCACTACAAATACGACGACCGGAAATTGTCTGATATAAAAGGGGTGGAAATAGGCGACAATGTCTGGATTGGTTCGAATTGCTCTATCGTGGCCGGATCTAAAATCGGTTCGAACGTTACCATTGGTGCCTGTTGCTATATCAGTAGTGAAATCCCTTCCAACTCAACAGTCATGGCAATTGAGTCCAATTTAAAAATCATCCCGAAGACCAAGGCGTATGAGTGGGATTGTACGAAGGAGGAGTTAAATTAATTGGGTAATTTGAAAATGTGACAATTTGAAAATTTGTCTATTGCCTTTTATCTCAAATAAAATTCTATTTTTGCAGCCCTTAAAACGAAAAATTTATGGCAAACCATAAAAGTGCACTAAAGAGAATGAGAAGCAGCACGGTAAGCAGGATCAGAAACCGTTACCGGCACAAGACGACACGCACCTGGCTAAAAAAGGTCAGATTGTCAACTGATAAAAAAGAAGCTACCACCCTGATGGGCGAAACTTTCAGCATGTTGGACAAAATGGTTAAGAAAAATATTATTCATAAAAATAAAGCGGCCAATCTGAAAAGCAGTATCAGTAAGCATGTGAATGCTTTGGCCTGATAAAATTTTCATATCAGGATTTAATTTAAAACCTCCTGATGGAGGTTTTTTTATGCGTGAAAATTCTCAATGAATAGAAAACAATTTTTCAATTCTTCGACTTCCTTCGTCAATCTTAAGAAACATAGCTGAGTTATCAAACTTATCAACCTATCAACCCTTTTGTCAACCCATCAACCAACTCTCTGGCTGCTGTAAATGGGTTTTTGCTCCCTTGCCTGACATCCCGTTCCAACTGAATTTTCAATTCCGATAATTTAGGATTTGCCATTAAAAAATCTTCAAGTTGCTTGCCTAAACTGTCGTTGAACCAAAAAACATCCTGTGCGACTCTGTTGGATTGGAAGTACCCGTTTTGATTAACATGGGTATGGAATTGGTCCATTTCATGGGAAATGGTTTCCATATTTTCTGCATATAAGGCAGATGCCAGAAGAACCTTTGGCATCCAGCCAGTGACCTTTGAAGGAAACAGATGAAGAGCACTTTCATAATTTCTTCTCGCTTCATTAGCCTTATCCAAAACACCTGCTTCTGATTTATTGATAATGATCAAATCTGCCATCTCCATAATTCCCCTCTTGATACCCTGCAATTCATCCCCGGCACCAGGCAACATCAGCAACACAAAAAGATCGACCATAGACCCCACGGCAGTCTCCGACTGACCGACTCCAACCGTCTCAATCATAAGGGTGTCAAAGCCTGCGGCCTCACAAAGTATGATGGATTCACGGGTTCTTTCGGCAACGCCGCCCAAAGACAACCCTGCAGGTGTTGGTCGGATAAACACATTTGGGTTGTTCGACAGACGATTCATTCTGGTTTTATCGCCCAAAATACTTCCTCCGCTGATGCTGCTGCTCGGGTCAACAGCCAAGACTGCCAGTTTTCTTTGCCTTTGCTCAACCAGAAAAAGCCCCAGACTCTCTATCATGGTGCTTTTACCCGCTCCGGGCACCCCGGTGATCCCAATTCTGAAACTATTTCCGGCACGTTTTATTAGCCTGTTAAGGAGGTCATCGGCCAATTTTCTATGTTGGGTATTTTTGCTTTCGATAAGTGTAATCCCTCTGGCAAGGGCAACCTTACCAGAACTTAAAATTCCTGTGACTAATTCTTTGATATTGAAATCCTGATGTGACATTCCTGTTATGCCCGACAAAAGTAACAAGAAGCGGCCATTTTAGAATCAATGTTCAGTCAGGTGAATGATCCCTTGGCATTATATTAGCCATTGGGACAAAAAATATCTGTTATGAAATTTCTTCGCTATTTTTTACCATTGCTTCTACTGCAAGCCGCTGCTCATGCCCAGCCGCGTAAGATTGTTATAAATGAACCGGGTGAAGCCCGAATGAAACTGACCGAAAGCAAATACGATTTTGGTGTCATCCCCGAAGGTAAAATGGCTACTCATGTTTTTGAATTCACTAACACCGGGACAGCATCCTTGGTTATAGAAAAGGTTCAAACGCCTTGTAGTTGCACATCTCCGACCTATAGCCAGGAACCTGTTGCACCCGGAGCCAAAGGAACGATTACCATTCAGTTTAATTCATCCGGAAAACCCGGAGCGTTTAGTAAAACCGTCAGGGTGGTCTATAATAGCGAACAAAGCCCGGAACTCATTACGATAGAAGGATCGGTTTTGCGTTAATTTGCCACATGAAGAAAATCATTATTCCATCCATTTTTCTGTTTGCTTGTGTTTGGACACAAACCTCAAAGGCTCAAACCGAACAAGATACCACCATCTATGGTGAAGTGGTTTTTGACACATTGAAATTTGATTTGGGTGAAATCAGTAATGATAAAAGTATAAAAATTGAAGTCAAATATTTCAACAAGGGACCCGGACCTTTGAAAATATACAAAGTCGTTACCCCTTGTGTTTGCACAGAAGCAATCTATCAGGAAGCAGGTTTGGAAATGGGGAAATGGGGCATTGTTAAGCTTACTTTCAATCCTGCCAAAATCCCGAAAGGATATTTCAAAAGAACGGTAACCATCTTACACGATGGGTCAGATTCTGGTTTTGATCAGGTAGAGTTAACAGGTGTAATCAAATAACTCAGATTCTGATTTGGTGTTATTCCACCTTCACCAACTTCACCCCCGCTCCATTAGCTTTCAGCAAATAAATGCCATTGGCAAGGGCAGAAACGTCCAGATGGTTTTGACCGGTAGAGCAAGACCTTTCGTACAGGAGATTGCCAACCATGTCATAGATGGTTACCGTACCGGATTGTTTTAGATCAATTGTCAAATGCCCCGGCGTTGGGTTTGGGTAAACTCGTAAGGCGGGCAAATTCTCAGGGAGATTTCCTATTCCCACACTGCAGGAAGGAATCGTGCTGACGAGCGTGTTCATGACCGTATTGGTCATCACCGGCGGGTTGAAATCGAAATAGATGTCTGCCTTGCCTGTGACTTTGGTTCCGTTTGGCAAGCCGTTTTTCGGGGTGATTTCATAAATCACATAGCCGTGGCTGCCTTTTTCGTCGGTGCCGCTGTCGGGCAGGTGAATATTCCTGAAATCGAACTTCAACACCCCGCCGGGCAATACTTCGGTTATCATCGGCTGATGACTTTGACCAACTACTCTCAGTGTATTGATGTCCAAATCGGCATCAAGCGAATCCAAAATATAAATGTCAATAGCATCTGCACTTCCTGTATTTTGAAACTGAACGGTATAGGTGAGCACCTCATTTTTCAGGGCATAGTTTTCTTTGCAAGCCCCGTCCGGATAAACGGATTTGATATTGGGGTCGTAAGAGTTTCTAACCGGGTAGCAGTAGCGTTTAATATTGTTTTTGGTGTTGGAATCTCCAATAATTGGGGTGATGATAACATCGAAGCAAACGGTGTCTCCGGTTGTGGCTTTGGTGCTGGTGGTCACATAGATTTCGGGTTTCAGTGGTTTTGAATCATAGGTTAGGTTGCTGAAATTCCAGATTAAGGTGTCATCAATTATTTTATCTGGAGTTGAAGAGGACTTATCAAATTTTACAAGGTTATCTAACACTATCAAGAGTTGCCCACTAACAGGGGTGCATCTATCATTTAATATCAACGATTTCAAAGTTGTTGACCGGCCGGGGCGAACCATGCTCGCTGAAAGGTTAGAGTTTAAATCAAATCCAGAACTGGTAATGGGCCCGTTAATTAACAAGGAAGTAGAACGCGAGCAATTATTTGCATCCGTTGCCGTAAGTGAATAAATTCCAATGGTGGTAACCCGTAGTATTGAATCGTTCAAGGGAGGTTTGGTGTTCCAAGTATAATAATAAGGGGATTTGCCACTAATAATTTGGGCTGAAATATATCCATTTGAAGTGCATAAAATATGACTTAAACTATCAATGACCAAAGCCATGTTGGTGCATGAGTCCTGATGCATTTTAAAAATGAAAATGTCAGACATCCCCGCAGATGTCAGTTCATGAGGATTTCCCCCAATTCCAAAATCTGCTGTACCCGAAAAATTTCCTGTTACGAATAAATTGTCACTTTTATCAACCTTAATGCAGACTCCATTATCATCCAAGACTCCACCTATCTTTTTTGCCCAAACAAATTTCCCATTGGAATCCAATTTTGAAATGAAGACATCATAATTACCTGTAGAAGTTAAATTAAATGTTCCTGAATCCGGGTCGAAATTTACTATTCCCATAAAAGAACCTGTTGAATAAACATTTAGAAATTCATCCAGAGCAATGGAGTATCCAAAATTACCCTTTGGCCCACCAAGTCTCTTAGCCCAATCAAAGTTGCCAGCGGAATCCAATTTTGAAACAAAAATATCTGACTCGCCTAAAGATTGTAAATAAAAGGTATCAGGACCTGGGTCAAAATCTGATTTAAAGCCTACGCCTCCTGTGGAGTATGTGTTCCCTAAATGATCCACAGCCAGTGAATTTCTCCCATTTGCAATTCCACCAACCTTTCTTGCCCATTGAAAATTTCCTGACTCTCCTAATTTTAAAATAAAGCGTTCCCATCCATTAAGGAAAAAGGTATCTGTACCGGGATCAAAATCAACACTCCCTCCAAAATTACCCATGATGTAAAGATTGTTTGTAACATCTAAACAAATCGAAACACCTTCATCATGTCCTTCCGCTCCAATTTGTTTAACCCACACAAATTTTCCTTGGTTGTCCAATTTAAGAATGAAAATATCTCCTCTATATACGGATATCAAATTGTGAGTAGTTGTGTCCGGGTCGAAATCGATTTTTCCATCAAAAGTGCCTGTCAAAAAAACATTACCATCTGAATCTACAGCGATTGATTTTGCTTCATTGGGGTGCATAAGTGGAGATGACAGCCCGTCCAAACTTTTTGCCCAAACAAGGTTTCCGTAGAAATCTAATTTTGAAATAAAAATACCACGCCTTTGGCTATACAAGATTAAGGAGTCAGGACTCGGGTCAAAATCTATCCATCCATTAAAATAACCTATCACATAAATATTACCTGATTCATCTGCGGTAATAGAGAGGCCATAACTTTGAGAACCATTGACTTTTGGTTCAAATTGTATAGCCCAGACAAAATTTCCCGAAGCATCCAGCTTTGAAATATAAATACCTCGACCTTTGCCAATTGTAGATAATACAAAGGAGTCTTTCCCCGGATCAAAATCAACTCTTCCGGTAAAATATCCAGTGGTATAAACATTACCTTTTGAATCTATTGCAATGGCATTCCCTCCATCATCCAGAATACCTCCTATTTGCTTTGCCCATTCAAAGCCGGTTGTTTGTCCATTTGTCCATATACAGGTGATCAAACAACAATAAGACAGAAATAATTTTTTCATTGAATTGTGATTAGTTGGTTACCAATTTTTAGTTGTCATCTTAATAGACACCACAATCCCCAAAGGTTGCAGATCAATGACATGATATTCATCCGATTAATGTCATATTTTCTAATCGAGGTTATCCTCCTGATACAACCCCGGAATCTCCACATTCCCGAAACCTTTGTTGCGAAAGGCTGGGGGAAGAGCACCTGTTTATCAGGTTTAAATCAGGTAGAATTGACCGGAACGATCAAATAAATCAGAACTTCGTCAGCATCTGTTTAGAAAGTAATCCGGTGAGTCCGCCGGTGTGTATGGCCAGCACTTTCGCTCCTTTTGAGAAATAACCTTCTTCTGCCAATGATTTAATCGCCAGCATCATTTTTCCGGTGTAAATCGGGTCTAATAAAATCCCGGTGTTTGAAGCAAAAGCTTTGATAAAATCTACTAATTCAGCATCTGTTTTGGCATAGCCACCCCGATGAGCATCAGTATGAAGAACAAAATCTGCACTTCCTGATTGTTGCCTGATATATTCTTTCAAATAGTCGGCATCCTTCAAGACGGCAATTCCATGAATCTTTGTCCGGAGCCCTTTCTCTTTTGTGGCTTTTACCAATCCGGCCAGGGTAGTTCCGGTTCCTACTGCCACAAAAATATGATCGTATGTTTCCGTCAACTCCTCTATGATACTCAGGCATCCTTTGACCCCATCGGCACCCCGTCCGCCTTCTTCAACCCTATACAAATTTTCCTCCTCTTTCAAAATCTGGCTCAAATCCTTTTCAGCATAAATCTCTTTGCTCACAGGCATGAGTTGCATCCCAAAAATCCGGCATAGAGACAAAACAGGGTTCTCGGGATCGACCGCATCGCCCCGAACAATTCCGATGGTCGCTATTCCTTGCATCGCCCCCGCACAAGCGGTTGCCAAAAGGTGATTGGAAAACGCTCCGCCAAAAGTTACCAGTTTCGAAAAATTTCCTTTTTTGAAAGTTTCAACATGGAATTTGAGTTTTCGCCATTTGTTGCCTGAGATAAAGGGGTGTATCAAATCATCTCTTTTCAAATAGAGCTCGATGTCTGCCTTGCGGCACCACAACAAATCCAAATGTTGAACTGGTGTTGGGCTTTGGTCGTAGAGGAACATCGGGCAAATCTATGCAGTTTACGATATGTCAATTACAATGGCATTTGACATTTCTTTGGTTATCAGGGTAAGATTTGGATTGAGGTCATCCGAATCTATCAGTTTAGGACTACTCTCAGCCTCTCAGTTTATCAAGTATATGATTGAGCATGCGGGCTTCCTGTGGGTTGATGCGGTTTTTCAGGGGATCGAGATAGTTCCTTGTTCGGCTCTCTAAAGCTGAGGCCATATCCATTCCGCTTTCGGTTACGCGAAAAAGAACCTTGTCTTTAAAATCATCCTGTATTTTCTCAATCATATTTTTGTTCAACAGCTTGTCGAACTGCCTTTGACTGAAAGCCTCTTTTTCAAAAATCCGGTCGCTGATGGTTTCGAATGATAGCGGAATGCCTTGTGCTTCATTTAAAATCAGAAGAATTTGGTATTGAACCGAGTTTAGTTGAAACGGACGGGTGAGATTGTACAAAAGATGTTTGATATGGTTCCCTGAATAGAGAATATTGGCCAATGCCTTTTCCTGTTCGCTGCTGAATTGAGTTTTTATGGCTTTTTCGATGGTGGTCATTATACAACTGCTAATCTTTCGGGTCCGAAAGTCAAGTATTGTGCCAGCGGATGTTTTTTTTTCTAAAATTCCGACTTAAGGTATTCAGAATATGAACTTTAAGTAATTGAATCACAGTTCATATAATTTGGCTTTAAATCCTTTCTGTACCGAATTGGGAAGGACTATCCCAAAGACGTCTTAATCATCTATTAAATTTGAAGTAATGCTTTTTTCAACCGACTGAAAGAAGTCTGTTGGTGGCAGTTGTCGCCATATAAAATTGTCGAGCATGGTGCCAAAGGAAAGATAAAAGTGCAACCTGCCTGCCTTCATTTCAGCCAAAACATGCGGATGAAAGTTGACCAGGGCAATCCAACCACCCTCAGTATCTTCGAGCCATTCTTCATAATACGATTCGTCAGATGTGTGAAAGTTCAGTACGTTTTCTCCGATGAGGATAAACTTTCGGATTCTTTCGGCTAACAAAAGGTCTATGATTTCACGCTTCAGAATCATGATGTCGTTGTGCAGACAATCGTTCCACTCTCCGATAAACTCCAGGATTGCAAAAGATTCGTCATAATCCACAAAGAGTATTTTCATGAAAAGGGTTTCGCTCCCAAAGTGATCCCATTGCGGATGTATATAATGATCGTAAACGTGATTGCTGAAATACAGCTCGCTGTATTGCCGGCCATAGAAAGGAGACAATTTGTCTTTAGAACTCTGGTAGAGATTTCGCCACAGGTAGTATGGTTCTATCAGATGCATCAGGGCTCGAAATTGGTTTCATCAATAATGTATAGCGGACGGTTTCTGATATTGTCGTTCATGCGGTTGATATACTCACCGATGATGCCAATGCCGATAAGTTGGATACCTCCTATAAAAATTATGGTGATCATTTGCGACGCCCATCCTGCCACATAAATCTTTGTAACAAATCTGGAATACAAGGTATAAAGCAAAAGCAAAAAGCCTATGAAAGCAAAAGCAAAACCGCTTAAAGTGGCTAACCTGAGCGGCAGATTTGAAAATGAAGTAATGGCATCCAATGCCAGTCTGATCATCTTCCGGTAGGTATAACCGGTCTCGCCCGAAAGCCTTGCCTGTCGTTCGTAGTTCACAAAGCCCTGACGAAATCCCAACCAGGATATTTGACCGCGAAGAAACTTATGTCGCTCGGGCATACGTTTCAGTTGCTCAATAATTTTACGATCAACAATTCGGAAATCTCCGGTGTCAAGTGGAATATTAACGTTCGTAATTGTCTTCATCAACCGGTAGAAAACCCTTGCTGTCAGTCTTTTTAGCTTGCTCTCGCCTTTGCGGGTTTTCCGATGGGCATAAACCACATTATAACCCTCCGACATCTTTTGAAACATTTCGGGTATTAGTGACGGTGGGTCTTGTCCGTCGCCATCCATCAGTACGGCATAATCGCCCCTACATTTGTCAATACCCGCTGAGATGGCTACCTGATGACCGAAGTTTCGGCTGAGACTAATATATCGAACAGATTTATTTTTAGAAGCCAATTCCTTAATAATGTCCAATGAAAGATCGTGACTTCCATCGTTCACAAAAATGATTTCGAAAGGGGAATCGATTGCTTTCAAAGCATCGGTCAATGACTGATGGAGCGGCAATAAATTGGTCTCTTCGTTATAAATCGGAACAATGACAGAAAGCATGGGTCAAAAATAGGCAAATCGTTTATGAGCTTTGATATTCCGAAGAAAATGGAAATATCAGGTTTCGGTTTTAAACAACGAATTAGCTGTAATAAGATATACTTACAACCACATCCGTATATTTACTGATATTGCTTCACATGACAAAAAGATCACACAAAAAATTAGGTTCTTCCGTTTTTCTTGCTAAAGTTTGAAGAAACTAAAGTTATCCAACTATGAAAAAACAACTCAGCAACTTCACACCACAACAACTCCATGATGGAGCCAAACTTATTTTCAAGCTCTTTATTCTTCTGACTTTAACTTTTGGCTCTGAAAAAATATTGGCTCAAAAGAACACCTGGCACCTATTTCAGCCAAACGCTGACTGTAAGAATATACAGTTCACATCATCACCTGGTCTAGGGTCTGATTTTCCTCAAAACTACGACGATCAGAGCAATACCTTTAACGACTACATTGCAACAAACGTAGCAACAGATGATAATGGGAAATTATTGTTCACGGTAATTTCTACTTTGCATGGCATATTTCTCTATGATATCAATAACCAATTAGTTTATGACCACTATGGGCCATATTTCGATATGTTAACACCCAATGTTGGAAGTAAGGAAATTGCCATAGTTCCAATTAATAAGGGTGTCAAGTATCACATTATTACGTCGGGACTAATCTGGGAATATGACATTGCAAAAGCGGTCGTTTCCCAAATAGAAAGCTACGGGGCTGTTGTATTAACACCACATTTTAATTCTTAATATGCTAGATTACAATGTTGCAGTACGGTTGATTTACGAAGATGATGATCCTGTCAATTGTATTGCCGGTTATTATTTGTACAATCTTTTTGGGAATGGCCATGGTTCTACAGCAGGCAGATATATTCAAAAGCGTGAATATAGGGTTGGCGGTTCCTGGGTTAATTATCAATCTATCAATATTACTGGGGCCACCTCTGGCTTTATTACATATCTGTCCGAACTTGAGCTTTCACCGGATGGTACTAAACTCGCTTTTGCCGATGATGATGACCTTTTTGTTTTCTCTATCAACAGCAGTGGTAATGTTGTTGGTGGATCCCCTGCTTACCATAAGTTCCTGAACGGTTCCCAAACTATTTGCATCGGTGGATTGGAGTTTAGTTCAGATAATAGCAAACTCATTTTTTCAACATTCGATTACACAGTTACTGGAGGATCAAACGATGATGCTGTTTATATTTGGGATTTAGCAACTACTCCTGCTTGCAGTACCATAAGTAAATTTCCCTCATCTGGAGATTATGCGAGATCTGCAATTGAAACAGGTAAAGATGGTAAAATTTATGTAGCCAAGTCCGATGGCCTTTATGAACTATTTTATGATTTAAGTTTTCCCAGTTGCTCTTTAAGTATCGTTCTTGGTTTAACGACCAACGTCACCATGAACAGCGATTTATTTCAGTATTTTTGCAGTATAACTTCGGGTTTCACTTGTACGCAGTCTTATTATGGAATCTATAACCTCCCAGATCAAATAGACGGACAATTGAATGAATATCTCAGTTTGGCTCAGACGGTTCATAGAGTATCAAGTGGGTTGACAAGTTGGGACGTCACTTTTAAGGTTCCTTCTGTAGGATATAATTGGAGCGATGCTTCACACGGGCTAACAACTCAAGGTTCAGGAACTGTTTATGTATTAGGTAAGCTTCAATTTCAGATAGTTAATAGCTTTAACCCACCCTTAAGCACACCAGTAACTTTGAATGGAATGGAAATGCAGTTTTATACTGATGCAGAAATGAATATTTATCAGGGAGTGTGGGTTGACATGAAAGCTACAACTTTAAAAGGTATGGACTGTGGGTTAATGTGGAAAGGCGTAACCTTATTAAGAAATTTAACTGCTGCCTTTAAAGCAAAAATTATTACCGGGGACGACAATGACGATTGGCCCAGTAAAATACAAGACGCTTATAATGGCATTAGCTTAAGGGGTCCTCATGGTATAATAGAGATTCGACCATGGACCTATTTTTCAAAAAATATGGTTGACATCAATTTATCAAATATTCAATCAACACAGTTTAAGAGTACAGGTGGTTCATACGGACGGTATTTATATTCCGAAAACCCTATTCTTCCTACACGCGGTGCCGGAAGCAGTAATGGATATTCCGATGGAAAGAATCGGACAATAACCCATATTCTCGTTAGCAATTATTCCAACATCGAAATTGGCGATTTAACAGGAACGACCAATTATTTTTACGGAGGGCAACAAGCGGTTAAGGCTATCGCAAGTACTATTAAACTCTATAATGCCAATATTGAAGGAAGCAAGGCTTTTGGATGTTGGTTTGATGCAAATAATCAATCGAACCTTTTTGAGCTAAAAGTGCAAAATTGCATTTTTCACGATTTAGTTCAGGGGATGCTGGTAGAAAAGAAAGCCAAAAAAACAGAATTGTACGCCAATTCTTTCCAAATGACAGAGGCTTTTGGTTTCGAGTATAGGGAGAATCAGCGAGGCGTTCTTTTGATAGGAGATGCATCTGACCCTCTTTTGAATAACACCTACACTCGTTGCGGTATATCATCAGTACAATGTTGGAATAATTCAGGTTATACGAAACCAACACTACAAAATCCAAACCCTATCAATTCACATATAGCGATTTTTAACAATGAAATAACCGACCACGAGAATGCCATGGGGATTTCCATATCTGAAGTTACCGCAAGTAAGCGTTCTTATGGAAAGATGCTTTTAAATTTTAATACCATTGGCACAACCACCGATAGAATCGGACAAGGTATCATGCTGCAACAAATCGTTGGAGCGAATCCCCCCAAAGCCTTGCGATATGCTAAGTATCCTCACAATCCAGCTTTTAAGATCGAAGGAAATTCTATTCGTTTTACAACCGAAATAAGTCTCAGTACCATTGGCATTAGAGCCGAAAATAGCAATAGCTTGAATTTTCTTGAAAATTCGATTATGTCGGATAGGATGGGCGATGATTATCGGAATGTTGGAATATTTTGCGGTACGGGAAAGAATAATCTGGTTTGGGGTAATGAGGTCACGGCGGGTATAGGTTTTGTGGCAAAAGGCAACGGAATTTTCAGCAATTATTACTGCAATGTGTTTGACCATTGCGTTGCAGGTATTCAACTACTTAAAAGCATATTGAGAAGCAACCCCACCAATGTGACCATAAATCATTCAAACTATGACAATTATTTTCATGGGCATATGAATGACCTGACCACCCCTTTGCTTTGGGGACGTCCAAATAGCTTTTTTAACCGAACATCCTGGGGTTCAGACATAGATGTCAATGGTGTTCAAAATTCTGGTGTTTATAAAGATGTTATCCCGGTAAATCAATGGGATTTTCTGGTTAGCTTTTATTACCCTAAAGTAGTGTTTTCTCCTTTTAACGGTAAATTTATTACCCACACCAAAAGTGCTTCTGATGCGTGTAGTGGTGAAATTAATCCACAAATTCCGCCTGCCACGAATCTTGTAAATATAAATTATGATAGTGTTGAACACCCTGTGTTGAAATGGCAATTAAAATATAGTATCAATAGATATTATCAGGACAGTTTTACAGATCAATGGGTCAATGACTCAGGAATCATTGCTATTCAGAATATTGAAGATTCTATTCAAATGGAAAATTACACAGGAGCAATGCAAGAGTTGAACAATTTCATTCCGACAAATGCCATAGATTCATCCTTTAAAACGGTATTTTCTATTTGGGTGAATAACAGGCTGGAATTAGATACTGTCTGGTTGTCTCAAAATGTTTTCTATATTGACACCCTCTGGTCAGATAGTGTAACGTATTCAATTGACACTTTTTATTCTGATACCATCTCTTATACTTTAAACCACCCACCTTTGAACGACAGTTTGGTTCAAATCCTGACGGAAATTGCGGAATTGGATGCTGTTTTGGATAACCCGGCTGCCTATCCGGCGAGAGCGATTCTTTGGTCGGAACGCAATCTCTTGATAAATGACCCTCAAACGCCTTTTTATCCGAATATTGCAGGTTTCGTTCTTTCGCCGTGTCTTAATGGCGGTAATCCCGGAGATACAGTAAAGTTGTTCAAATATGACGGAACTTATACTGGTATTTACGACATAACGCAGGACAGTGGCTATTTTATGCTGGATGGAGACACACTCAGCACCCTCGATTCATCCACCAATTATTATATCTCAGTCATAATTGCCGGAGATACACTGAACTCAAGTGCCGCTTTATGGTATCAGTTGGCCATGGCCAGTTATCATATATTCGATTGCGAATATCCCGAACCAATTACAACTGATGTTAAAAAAAATCCGTCAGAGGAAAGTATCAGAATTTATCCGAACCCTTCTTCAACAGGATTTTCTTTAACAAACATGCCTTCAACCTGGAAATTGGAGGTTTCTGACATCGTTGGAAAATTAGTTTGGTCAAATAGGGGTTTTGGAGATTCATTTATACCCGTTGGCATATTGGCAAAAGGAATATATTCAGTTCAAGTTTCAAATCTCAAAACCAATGAACAAAACTCCCAAAAAATACTTGTATATTAAAACTTTCATAATTCAGGCATTGTTCTTCATGGTACATATTGAAGTCAGAGCCCAAAGTAGTTTTATTTATATGGGAAACTCTTTAAATGCATTCTATGTAATTGAAGATAACTTTGGTGGTTTGATTGGACTAACCATGGACAAAATGGTCAGGATCAACGCTCAAGGGCAGTTGCTTTGGGAAATACCAAATAATCGCCTTGCCTTTAGAGGTTTTAGTTTAGCAGACTCTAAGAATTACATTTTTAGCGGTGCATCCTCTGAGTTTGGAGGTTTTAGAATGATGGCTTTTGACTGTAGAGGGAATCTTATCTGGGATAAATATAATAGCCCTGAACCAGAAGCACGGAGTATTCTTTCAATTCTACACGATTCGTCTCAAAGGCAATATGTTGTTGCCGGAAGTATTAATAAAGTTGGCGTTTACGACAAAACTAAATATTGGATAGCCGGGATTGACTACAGTGGGAATATTGTTTGGGAAAATTATTGGCGTGACAGTGGACAAAGTAAGTTCTTCAGCAGAATTTTCAAGAACCCGCAAACAAATGGCTATATGCTATTGTCCAAAGATGAAAACAAGTTTAAGAGAGCGACTGAATTGATCAGTCTTGATAGTTTGGGAAATATTATAAACATTAACCCTTTAGAGCCTGATCCCTGTTCCATTTACCCAAGGTTGACTGACTACGAGTTTAACGGGATTTCGACATACAATGATTCATTCTATACAGCTACTGTTAAAGTAAGTTCAGATTGCCCGGATAGAAATGGTACTTTTTTTTATATTTACAATGCTGATGGCAAACTTGTTAATCGCATCGAATCAGAATGGGCTTGTTGCTTAATAAAACAGACCAGAGACAAAGGTATCATCTTAAGCAATGGTATTTCCTACACCAAATTAAATAAGAATTTCGAATTGGAATGGAGTCGCGTTATTCAGGGTTTGACGGGCTTGCCCAACGATATCGAAATAAACGAAATCAGTCAAAGTGCAGATGGGGGCTACTTTGGTATAGCGAGTGGTATGGATTACCGTGCTATATGGCCCGAAAGTTTTCATTTAATTATTTTCAAAACAGATTCTTTAGGCAGAATAAACCCTACTGAGGAATACAGCGAAAAGAAGCAACCCATGATGCTGCAGCCCAATCCGGCACAGGATAAAGTGAGAATTGCCATCCCTTATTACTACGGTTCAATCTATGCCAGGTTTTATGATATACGCGGGGTTTTGGTTTTTGAAAAAACACTGGATGAGAAGATACCCTTTGACATCAGCAGTCTGACTTCGGGTATGTACATCGTAAAAGCACGGATTGAAGAAACGGGGGAGACGAGAACGATGAAGCTGTTAGTCCAGTAGCATTGAATCGCAAATCGTAATATTATCAGTGACCGGTGGTAATGTAATCTCTCCGAAACCAATTCGAAATTTATCTGATTAGATGAATCAACTTATAGGAACTCCCAAATTTGAACCTACTCAATCCTAAATTTCACCGACATTTTGCAGTTCAGTGTTTTGGTCGTTGGGCGGCGGGCTTTGGCAGATATGATATAAGCCAAAGTATTGCCCGATAAATATCCCTTTAACTCTGCACCAGGGTCAACAGGCAGGGTCAATGAATCGGAGTAAACGTCGGGATTCGGTCCGGTGGCAACGGTTACAGGAGACGGGTTGGAGTTGGTACTAAAAATAACCCATCCTTCTTCGAAATTGGCAAAATTGCTCGACGGGTCGGCATCCAACAAAGTTAACACGCATGACTCCATCTTAACAGACTTAACACTGCTCAAACTAAAAGCATTGTCGGTTTCCGCTTTAATAATGCTGTCCAGATTGAGATTGGTACTTATGGTTCCAATATCTACTTTCTGGGTAGTATCCGAAACAATATTTATGGTAAATTTAACATCGTTTGTTTTGGCAGAAAACGCTTTAAAAAGTTCATCTTTTAGTTTGTCGCATCCGTTGAAACTAAACATTCCGGTTAAGGCAATAACGGTTAATCGTGTTATTTTTGATTTCATAATTGGGTTTACTAACTGGTCAAAATTACAACATTCTATAAAATTTCAAAATTCCTTAGTTCAAAACCCATGACTTATTGTGATCACCTTCATAAGGTGTTGATTTAGCTTCGTGCTTTTTCTTTCAATAAATATTCTGCTATTTCGGAACTTGATTTAACCATTCTCAAATTCAGGCAAATGTATAAGATTTTCCAACGAGAGCATAGCTACCATATAACAGATGAAATCAGGGATATAGACCATTATGACTTCATCTTGAATGAACCTTCTAAAAAAGCTCTGGAGCAAATGGTAATGCAATTGGAGTTTCAGTTAAAGAAACCAAAGAATATTTGGATTCGGGGCGATAAGGACAAATACTTCAGCAAATTCAGGTTGCTTTTTAAGGAAATAAGAGCGGGAGGTGGTGCGGTGTTCAACACAAAAAACGAATTGTTGTTGATCAAGAGACTTGGTTTTTGGGATTTGCCAAAGGGGAAATGGCAAAAGGGTGAGACTATTGAAGCCTGTGCAGTCAGGGAGGTGGAGGAAGAATGCAATGTCTTTGGTTTGAGTATTGAGAAATCGCTTTTACCCACCTATCACATCTACAATTATCGGGGGAAATGGGCACTTAAAAAAACCTATTGGTATGTGATGCATTGCACACAGTTTGACAAGGCACGGCCCCAATGGGACGAGGAAATAGAAGAAATACGCTGGATGAACTTAAACCATGAAAATATTGACACCCTTCACACCTATCCGGCCATCAAAGAAGTGCTTCTTCAACTTTTACCCCCTCAGGCAAATATCGCATATAATCTCCTCCATGTCTGATCAGGTCTCTGATGATGGTTGAACTGACAATGCTGTTTTCCTGACCACTCATAATGAAAACACTATGTATGCCGGGCGACATGCTTTCATTTACTAAGGCAATTTGTCGTTCGTATTCGAAATCGGCCACTGTTCTGAGACCCCTCAAAATGAAACCGGCATTTACCTCTTTGCAAACCTTTATGGTCAACCCACTGTATGAGATTACCCTGACGGCATCGTTGCCACGATAAACAGATTCAATCCATTTTTTGCGAAGCTCTATGCTGAACATATCCTTTTTACCTGCATTCATGCCAATAGCTATCACGATTTCTTCGAAAATAGCAAGACCCTTATTGACAATATCCAAATGACCATTGGTGTAAGGATCAAACGTACCCGGGAACAGTGCAATTTGTTTCATGACCGGTCAAAGGTAATGTAAATAGAAAAAATAGAAAATGTAGTTCTATCCATATTCCTTTCACACCAATAAATTTGCTGGTACAGTTCCTACGCCATTTTCCTTGTCAAGATATTCCTGAACAATGTTAATGGCGTTGGTAATCACGTCGCTTAAAGCTACAATGAATGCCCCCGGTTCAGCCATATTTATGGCGTGTTTGATGGCATCTATTTCCTTTGGGATGATTTCATAGGTAAACTTCTTGTCAACCGATTGAATGCCTTCTAAAAGAAGGTCCACTATTTCCTGTTCCTGCCGACCCCGTAAAAACTTTTCCTGACGGATGATGATGTGATCGAACATGCGGGCGGCAATCATCCCAAGTTCCCTGATGTCCTGATCGCGTCGGTCACCGGTTCCGGCAATGATGCCAATCTTTTTTGTGGAGTCCACGGAAAACAGGTAATCTTCCATAGCCAGAAAACCCGCCGGGTTATGGGCAAAATCAATCAATACTTTGAACTCCTTAAAATTGAAAAGATTCATTCTGCCGGGAGTTAAGGCTGCCGAAGGAATAAATGTTTCCAACGACAAGCGGATAACCTCTGTTTTAAAGCCGTAGAGATAAGCCGCCAGGGAAGCCGCCAAAACATTGGCAATCATAAATCTTGCCTTGCCGCCCATGGTCAGGGGAATAGTGCTCACCTTCTCAATCCTGATTTTCCAATCGCCTTTTTTGATGGTAATAAAACCGTTTTCATAAATTGCGGCAATTCCGCCTTTTTTGCAGTGCTCCACAATGGCCGGATTTTCTTCGTCCATTGAAAAGAAAGCGATGTTGCATTTCAGGTTTTTTGCGATTTTCAGGCATTGTTCGTCCTCGGCATTCAACACTGCCCAACCATCGGTTTTGATGCTTTCTGTAACTACGGCTTTTACCCTCGCCAAATCTTCTATGGTTTCGATATCGTTAAGACCAAGGTGATCTTCTTCAATGTTGGTGATCACCCCGATATCGCAACGGCTAAAACCCAGACCTGCTCTCAGTATCCCGCCTCGTGCCGTTTCCAGAACCGCAAACTCAACAGTGGGGTCCTTTAAGATAAACTCTGCACTGAAAGGGCCGGTCATATCGCCTTTTTCGAGCATGTGGTTCGATACATAAATACCGTCAGAAGTGGTGAACCCAACTCTTTTCCCCGAGTTCTTTACGATATGTGCCAATAATCGCGTTGTGGTAGTTTTTCCGTTGGTGCCGGTGATGGCAATAATCGGGATTCTCGATGGTTTTCCCGGGGGATAGAGCATGTCAATAACAGGTGCAGCTACGTTTCTTGGCAATCCTTCGGAAGGAGCAAGATGCATGCGAAAACCAGGAGCGGCATTCACTTCCAGCACCACGCCACCACTTTCACTGAGCGGCTCGGTGAGGTTGGGAGCCACGACATCTATCCCGCAAATATCCAAACCGATGACTCTGGAAATTCGTTCACAAATAAAGATGTTTTCGGGGTGCATCATATCGGTCACATCAATGGAGGTTCCTCCGGTGCTGAGGTTGGCTGTTGACTTCAAATAAACGATGTCATCTTTTCGGGGAATGCTGTTTTCTGTATAGCCGTATTTCGACAGCAGATCCAAAGTGTCTCTGTCAATGGCTATTTCGGTTAAGACGTTTTCGTGCCCGTAGCCTCTTCGTGGATCTTTGTTTTCAATGGCTATCAACTCACTTATGTTGTATTTCCCGTCCCCCTTCACATGGGCCGGCACCCTTTGGGCTGCAGCTACTACTTTGTTGCCGATCACCAAAATGCGGAAATCAAATCCGGTGACAAACTTTTCGACCACCACCCTTACCGAATATTTCTGAGCATGAATCAATCCTTCGGTTGCTGCCATCCATGTGTTGACATTAATGGAAGCTCCTTTGCCATGATTGCCGTCAAGTGGTTTGATGACAATCGGGTAACCTATCCTTTCAATCGTTTCTTTCAACCCGGCTTCGTCCCGGCAGATAGAGCCTTTGGCCACAGGGATTCCGGCGTCAGACAACATTCTTTTGGTGGTCTCTTTGTTGCTGGCAATGTCAACCGCGATATGGCTGGTGAATTGGGTGATGGTGGCCTGAAAACGAACCTGGTTTTTGCCATAGCCCAGTTGCACCAGCGAGTTAGACCCCAGTCTGATCCAGGGAATATCACGCGAAACAGCTTCGTCAACAAGGGAACCGGTGCTGGGTCCTAAACGCACCCGCTCGCGGATTTCGCGGAGTTTCTGAATATCGGCAGCAATATCGTAATCGGCGGCGTCAATTAAAGACTGGGCAATACGAACAGCAACTTCTGCCGCATACATACCCACACCTTCTTCTACATAACTGAAAACGACATTATAAACGCCCGGTGTTTTGGTTTCTCTGGTTCGGCCAAAGCCCGTCTCCATTCCGGCAAGGGTTTGTATTTCAAGGGCAATATGTTCGATTACATGGCCCATCCAGGTACCCTGCCGTACCCTCGAGAAAAACCCACCGGGTACTTTTTCCGAACAGCGATGTTCGTACATGGTCGGGAACGCCTTTTCTAATTGCTCCGCAAAGCCAGGTATTTTATCGGTTGGTCTTCCTTCCAGTTCTTCCAGGTCTAAACGCATTTGTATGAGTTTTTTCCGTTTGATGCTCCAGATGTTCGGGCCCCGGAGTGCTTGTATTTTGAGTATTTTCATGTCTTTTCCCCTATTGCGTTTTCAATCTTTCGCTGACCATTCGGTTGTCAATGATCCCGATAGCAATTTTAGAGTTTTTTAGGGGAATAAGCATCATGAGATAGAATGTCCTCAAAAATTGAAATGATGAGAATGTGGGTTTTTTTCATTTTTTAACCTTTGAATATACAACTTAATCGGTTGTCCTAATTTTGGGGGGTACTATATCATTTTAACCCATCCGAACTTTCAGATAATTTGAAAAGCCAGAAACAAACCTCGCTCAGTAGAACTGTAATGGCGTTGTTATATTTCTTAGACAACCACTTTCATAATTGTAAATTAGTTGTTCTGCGGTTACCCTTGTTAGCGGCTGGTTTTCTTCTATTTGCGTTGTATGTTGTCACCAATGAATATAACTTCTTTAGTATCGTAAGCAATTATTACTGGCTTTTCAATGCCAGGGCAACAATGTCCGTCATTATCCATAAAGTTGTAAAATGTTCCATAGATTTTATTTACTCCAATACTGTCATACCAATAAAAGCCTGTCCTGTCCTTTCCAACTGCTGAGAAAATTCCGTCACCTATAGATGCAGTCGTTATGTATTTCCCATTTTTTGAAATTGTCAATACTGCAATTTGTATCCACATTGAAGCATTTCCTCCGTCACATTGTGATGGGGTAAAAGTTACGAGTTGGTCAAATTGCCCGTCACCGTTAATGTCTGCATACGAAAAGTTATACTCTGAGCTATCTGGTATGCCCCACATATCCTCTATCATTCCGTCAAAACCATTGTCAGCTATCCAACCAGGGTAACAACTGTCAGAAGCCCAAAGATGCCCTTTAGCAACTTCATTATTCCACCAGTCAATAAACAATTGTTTTAGATGCTGTTTCTGATTATTGTCAATGGTCAAGTCATGGCTTTCTTGTCCTGAATCACAAGATGCCAAAAACATAATTGTCAATATAAAAATTATCTGCTTCACAGTCTGTCTAAACTTCTGACTAACGTTTTTTCAAAGTGTTACAAATCAAATAATTAGTCAAG
>JAGVMN010000004.1 GCA_020053795.1 Bacteroidia bacterium
CTGATCTGCCAATTCGGGCATCAGAAAATTCAGTTGACCGGTGTTTTTGATGTTTTGTTTATCATCTCTGTTTGAAGGCTTTTCTCAAAATTTAGTAAAATCTTGCTGTTCGTTAGACACATTCATACAACTATATCCCAACCTGTCATTAGTCTTTAGTGTTTTTCAGGGTTGACTAAATAACTCAAGCCATAATAATACTTCACAAATTTTCACAACAAATGAGGATAGTTTTAGGTTAGAGATTCCGGGCAGAAAATTCAGGACGGTGAAAACACCCACCTTTGGCATAAAGGGTATTATTACATTTTAATCGGAAAATAAATGTTCACCAATCGGTTGGTATTCCGCAACCAACTAAAACCTACCCTGACGGAAATTTTATTTTCCAACCCCATCACATCCTGTATTTCCTTTTCAGCTTTCCCACCCAAATTCCATTTCCGTATGAAGTCACATACAGGTGTTTGCCGTTGCTGCTAAAATCCAGGTCACGAATCATCAGTGCGGGGAGATTCTTTCCAACCTTAGCCCAAATGTTCATCGCTTTGTTTCTATAATACAATCCCGTATGGGTGCCAAGCCATATTTGGTCTTTGCCGCCGCCATAAATCATCCTTTGTGCCCCCATGTTGGGCAATCCCTCGGAAATGTTATTCCAGTTTTGACCTCCGTCATCAGAATAATAAACGCGATGATTATCTCCCTTATCATCAAATCCTTCGAGGCAAACCCATATCTGAGAGCTGTCACCCGGCTTTGTCACCAAATCGGTGATATGACGCCATGCCAAAATGGGCAGACGTCCGGAGATATCCACCCATTCGATTTTACCATCCCTTAATATTCCTCTGAACAATTTGTTCTTAAGTAACGCTCCGGTTTGCCAGGCGGGCTGATCTATGGCCATATAAAAAACTTTGCTGCTGTCAGGCAGGGTAACGATGGATACCGTATTGACCGCAAACTGTTTTCCATCCACTTTTTCCGATACATTGGTCCACCATTTCTCTCCTTCTTTTTTCCATAAGTGGTGCCAACCGGCATAAATAGTTCCAGGTTCAGAAGGGTCTTCAATCAATGGAAAAAAATACTTGTTCGTTACTTCCGGATTGCCTATTGGCAGCCAATTGGCCCCCTGAGTTTGAGAATTGTGCAAATAACTGTTCTGACTGATCATCCAGTTTTCGCCGGCTTTCCCCCATATCAAACAAGGCCCGCCATCTCCGTAAATGCGACTGACGTGTGTCCATCGTCCTTTTCTGTATATCATCGAACTCATATCTTGCGTTCCGGCCAGTAATATCCTCTTTTTCCCGGGTTGAACGGCAAGGCTGTAAAACTGGCTGATGGCTAAACCTCTCCCGTTCATGTCTATCCAGGTATTGGCCTTATCTTTGGTCAACGAAATACCCCCATCATTTCCTGTTACGACTGTCCCATCATCCAAAATAATCATTGTTCTGATGTCGTCGTGCATAAAATCCGGACTTCTCCAAACCGGCTGAGAAGAAACTCGAAATGTCTTTCCATGATCGAGGCTCACAAAAGTCCAGACTGAACCAACATAAATAATGTTTGAGTCTCGGGGGTCAACACATATTTCGGCATGATACTGATCGAGCCGCCCGAATATCGTGTTACTTGAAATGGGGTGCCAGGTTTTTCCCCGGTCTCTTGAAAGTCTGACATAGTTAGTACTCTGTAGTTGATAGATGGCATAAAGATAATCCGGATTTTGAGGAGATACCGCAATGGCAATCCGGTTGATATCCTGTTGTATTTCGCCCGAGCCATCGCCAGAAATCAGGGATTCGTTTACCCGTTTCCAACTGTGGCCGGCATCGTATGAAATCATGAGATAATTGCCCGATGCATAGATTACCTGATCATCCAATGGATGAAACAACAATTGTTTGAAATTGAATTTATCTGAATGCAAGGCCCTTTCCCATGTTCTGCCTGTGTCCCAACTCATCCATATTTTTTGCTCGCTAAGAGCCGCCCAAATATTTTTTTTCTTTTGGGCCCTTTTGGCTTTTACTAAAACTTCTTTTTCGCGGGGTTCAAAATTCAATCGTGTTTTTGTCCAGCTGCGTCCACCGTTTTTACTTTGGAGTAACCCATAGCCAAAATGGTTGTCCAGTAAGGTATTTCCTGTTGCAATTAGAATATCGTCTAAATTTTCAGGATTTACATCTATGTCGTTAACCCCAACAACAAAGTCACCTAATGGTAAATGCTTCCATGTTCTTCCCCAATTATCAGACCGAAAAAATCCACCCGAATTGCTTCCGGCATATATTCTTTCAGATCCGGCTTTCATGAATAGATTTTCGATTCTACCCACTCCTGTTGCCGTTAAATTACCACTATCTACGTCCGGCACGGGTGTAGTAAAAGGTCCGAGTTGTTTCCATCTCAAATTGATGACAGATTGGCCAAATAAAAAAGCAGGAATAACCGAAAGCAATAAGATAAATGCCGCTTCATGAAAGGCCTTTCCGATGGTTCTTTCCATTTCCATTGAATTGTTCAAAAAAAATCAGTTTTAAGAAACCAAATATATGCAATTACCATGATTTCTCTATACTAAGAAATTTAATCGGCCTTAAGGTTTCACACCCCTGATCATCCTATGTTTGCCCTGCATATCCATTCGGGCTTCCAAAGATGTGAATCCCATTCCTTCAAGAAGTTTCAATGTAGGTTGGCAGAAGTCTTCATGAATCTCGAAATACAATCTAACACCATGTTTTCCATTGTTCATAGTTTCTTGGCCTATTGCCTTGTAGAAAATCAGGGGATCATCGGACGGCACAAACAATGCAAGGTGAGGCTCATAATTTTTTACATTATTTGGTATGGTGTCTTTCCGGCTGTGCGGTATATAAGGTGGATTACTCACTATTATGGTCTCTTCGCCATTCACAAAACCACCCTCAAAAACATTGTGTTGCACCCAATTTATTTTGTATTCGAAATGAAGAATTTCCTCATTTCTCTTTGCCACAGTAAGTGCCGGTTTAGAAATGTCTAAACCTGTGATTCTACTGTTTCTCCGATTCGAAAAGATGGCAATGGCTATACATCCGCTTCCGCAACAGATATCGGAAATAACCTCTGTGTCACAGGTCTCGTCAAGTATCCATTTTACCAATTGTTCGGTTTCCGGGCGTGGAATCAAAACGCATTCATTTACATTCAATTCTAAACCATAAAACCACGACTTGCCCAAAATATATTGAACAGGTTCGTGCAGTTTAAGCCGCTTCATCGCAACCATAAGAGCTTCAAATTTCACTGCCTCATCCATTCTTAACACCTGTTGCGTTCTGTTCATTTTTAGATAGTATTGAACCAAGTGGGTGAAAATTGCTTCGATTTCATTATCCGGATAAATCGCCCCAAGTTCTTCTTTGTATAGATTTTTGACGGTTCTTAATTTCATAAATGCCGACTCCAAAAATAATGTATTTTTGAACCATGCCAAACGCTAATCTCCTTATGCTAAGATGTATGAATCTTTCTAAGAATGGATATGGTCTTGTGGCACCTAATCCAATGGTGGGAGCAGTCATATTTCATAAAGAGACCAACAAAATTATTGGCGAAGGGTACCATAAATATTATGGCGGAATGCATGCGGAGAAGGAGGCCATAGCAAATGTCAGCGATAAATCCCTGCTGAAGGACTGCACGATGTTTGTCAACCTTGAACCTTGTACACATCATGGCAAAACACCGCCTTGTACAGACCTGATCATTGAGAGCAACATTAGAAGAATAGTTGTGGCCGCATTAGACCCAAATCCATTAGTGAGCGGTAAGGGCATTAAAAAGTTAAAAGCAGCCGGGATAAAGGTTGAGGTTGGACTTCTCGAGAAAGAAGCCCGCTATCTAAACCGGTCATTTTACATTTTCCATCAGGAACAACGTCCTTATTATATTCTGAAATGGGCACAGTCACTTAACGGGAAAATGGGGAAAACAGAATATGAACCCCGGGAAAACAAAAGTGTCAGCGGAATTTTATCCTGGAAATTGTCGCACAAATGGCGTACTGAAAATCAGGCCATTTTAGTTGGCGTACAAACGGTCATAACTGATAATCCGAGCCTCAACGCCAGACTTCACCCCGGCAACAATCCCGTCATTTTGGTACTTGACCCCAATCTTAGAACTCCTGAGAGGGCAAATATTTTCGCTACCGGCTCAAAAGTCGTTATCTTTAACAAGACAAGAGATGAAACAATAGGCAACATCTTCTACAAAAAAATATCATTTGACGATAATTGGACGAAACACCTGAGTCAGTCGCTTTTCGAAATGAACATTCAAAGTGTTTTGGTAGAAGGCGGCCCTATAACTTTGAATAAGTTTATTGAAAAAGGGCTTTGGGACGAGGCAAGAATTTTTCAATCGGATTTGTTTTTAGATTGGGATTTGGAAGCTCCACACATTCCAGGCAAATTATTGAGACAAGAAAGAATTGGAAGCGACTTGTACATTCAAACCTACCCTAATCATGAGCATTCCTACTTTGAGAGCAAATAACCATAAACAATTACCGGGCAGGCATCGGACAAATTAGCATCGGATACATTTCATTGAATAACCAAGTACTTCACTTTGGCTGAAAAATATAAGACAATTGCGGCACAAACTGCTTCTGAATGCAGAGAACGAAACAGCAGGTTTCTCGGATTTGCCTATCCTGTCTGTGAAGAAGGACAGATTAAATCAATCATTCATGATCTAAAATCAAAATATCCTGACGCTACTCACGACTGTTTTGCATGGGTGTTGGGCAGCGAGGCTTCAAAATATAGAACATTTGATGATGGTGAACCATTGAATTCAGCCGGAAAACCCATTTTACGGCAGATTCATTCACTGGGATTGACAAACGTTTTAGTGGTGGTTGTCAGATATTTTGGGGGCAAGAAACTCGGAATCCCCGGATTGATTCAAAATTATGGGTTAGCGGCCAAAATGGCATTAGAACAAGCCGTGATCATTGAAAAACAGGTAAAACAAATATTCTCGATTTATTCAAATAAAGAAGAATCCCATAAAGTTTATGAACTTGCACGCCGCCTGGGTGTTGAGATAGTAAGCAAAGATTCAAACGGAAATATGACTTTTGAAATGAAAGTTGATATTGAAATGTTGGATCAGTTTGTGCACCTTTGTTCAAAATATCCTAATTTAGTGGTCGAATACCAAAGAACGGAATGAAAAACCTATTGGCAATATTGATTTTGTGGTTGAACTGCAATCCGTCTGGACTTGGTCAGAATTTTGAACGACCCATCAATATTCCTGAAAAGGGCTACACAGCTGAGATGTGTTTCGAAACTGCCACGCTCAAGGATTTGGATGCCATCAAAAACTTCATTATTTCAAAAAATGATTTTCTTGAAAATCCTGCCCATAAGATTATTTTGACAGATACCAAAGTAAGTCCGATAGGAAAGCATTATATTTTTAATCACTTTGTCAACGGCATTCCGGTTAACAACTCTTCAGTCAGAATTTGTGTAGGCCCCCAAAATAATTTGGTAGCAGCCAGTTTCAATCTGATACCTGTAGATGCCAATAAATACTTAACTGCCCCTCAGGGTAACGTTATATTTTATCATCATGGAATCACTGCTTTGGCCCATAGAAGGGAATTTAGAAGAGGCCTTGGACATTATGAGAGTTTTATTTCGCTTGAAGGTGACACCCTTTTGATGCAGGACCGCAAATTGCATTTATACAATAAAGATACCATCGCAAAGGCCAAGGTATTTTTACCAAACCCGCTTCAGTCGGCAAAATTGAGTTACGGAATTCCTTATGTTGACAGTGGCGATATTGATGTTCAGGTTCTTAGAGAAGAGTTAAAGGAAGTAATGATTCCCGCAAGATTCCAAAATGACACTTTCTTTTTGGGCACTTCACTGTATTCTAATGGCGAAGTTTACAACCCGAAAACAATACCTGCCTTTTCTTTGAATGATACTTTTTATTTCAACAGAAGTCAGAATATGTTTGAAGATGTAAATGCATTTTATCATGTATATTCAATGAGTGAGTATATCAGAACATTGGGCTTTTCAGATTTACTTGATACTTTAGTGATAGATGCCCATGCCGGAGAGACCGACAATTCGGCCTTCGATCCCTTTGCAACCCCTCGTACATTGGAGTTTGGACTTGGCTGTGTTGATGATGCCGAAGACGGGCAAGTAGTGGTACATGAATTTGCCCATAGCTTTTCGAATGCCGCTTCAGAAAAGACAGTTGAGGGGTCACAAAGAGAGTCAATGGAAGAAGGCACTGCCGATTATTTTTCCGTATCTTACAGTCGCCAATTTACTGATTTTAACTGGGATCGTATATTTTCATGGGACGGGCACAACGAATGTTGGGAGGGATTTTCGGCCAAATCAAAAAAACGATACCCTGAAAATATTAAGAATATTCCGAATAACGATAGGGAGATTTGGTCAACCGCACTCATGTGTATTTATGAACAACTTGGCAAGGCTGTAACAGACAGTTTGGTGCTGATCAATTTATATTTGCAGGCCCCCAATACTACTATGCCCCAGATGGCTCTGGTCATGTTGAAAGTGGATACGGTTATGTGGAATGCGGATCATGCCGGTTTGATTTATAATTGCTTTGTTGAACGCGGCATTTTAGCTTTTGGAAACAGTGTCGACAATAAAATCAAAGAAGAACTTTTTAGTATTCTTAATTCAGGAGCCTTCGCCTCGGGGACCGATGCTATGCAAATAAAAACTAATTCTGAAAACGTTTTTTCTACGGCTGTTTATTCTGTCTCTGGACAATTGATTCAACGCTTTGATAACATCAAAAATACCATCAGCATTTCACCCGAATATTTCAGTTCCGGTGTTTACATTCTGGAGTTGCGGCAAAACGGCAAAAACTATCATTATAAATTCAGCAAATGGTAAGTACTTCCATCCATTGGGAGGAAAAGGACAATCAACTGATAAAGACTTTTGTATTCAAGAATTTTACCGAAGCCATAAATTTCATACAACTGGCCTCTTTTAAAATTGAAAAAATCAATCATCACCCGGAATGGACGAATATCTATAACAAGGTGATTGTAAAGATTTGCACCCACAGTGCCGGAAATACAATCACCTCCAAAGACCGTGAACTGGCCATAACATTGGACAAGCTGGCAAAAAATTGCATCTGAATTCTTCTCTTCGGAACTCCAACAATACCTTAAACGGTTAGGCGATTTTTAGCTTTGTAAATTATTTACATTACGCAAAAATAGTGAGCAAAGCATTAGGTAACAATCCCGGAAGGGACTGGGAGATATTTTATAAAGAGAACGAGTTGAACTGGGAGAATAAGGAGTACTATACAGAAAAATACATGCATTCATTTTTGAAAAGTGAATGGATGCACAGCCTTATTGCTCATTTGAAGCCAGGACAAAAGGTGTTGGAAGCCGGCTGCGGTACCGGTCTTTTTTCAATAGCCCTGGCCTACGCGGGATATGAAGTGACAGCTATTGACTATAACGAAGCGGCAATTGAATTGTCACAAAACAACTTAGATTTATTCAACAGCCAATCCGAAAAAAAACTGAAAATTGATTTTAGCCAGGGTGATTTATTAAATCTTGAATTTCAAAACAACACATTTAACATGGTTTTTAATCAGGCTGTGTTGGAATACTTCACCGATGACGACAACTTCGACAAGGCGATATCAGAAATGCATAGAGTTACTGTCGCTGGAGGTACGGTTGTCGCTATCGTTCAAAATACGCGTAATCCCATACGCCCACTATGGAACTTAATGGGGCTCCAATTTTACATTAATCAGCCCAATGTAAGACTGATTCACCGACAGGTGCTGCAAAAGTATTTTTCAAGGTACTTCAAAATAGTATCAATTGATGGACTTCTTCCCTGGAAAGCAGTTTTTATGGCACCAAAGAAATTCCATAAAGTAACCTATTACTTAAATAGATTTTTTGAGAAATTTGTTCCGCAGCCAAAAGTACTTCGATCTAAAATTGGCATTCAGTTGGTGGTTGTCGGATTGAAGGGTTAAGGTTGATATGGTTCTTGATAAGTTAAGGTGCGAATTTTCGTTTTTGGATGCCTGAAAAAATATTGGGTGTTCAGCCAGAGAATCGGGCTACGCCATTACATTGTGTTTACTTTTCAAACATGTCCACTTTGTTGTATCGGGTAAATTCTCCGACCATTTATTCCCCATTCATGTATTCTGTACATTCAAAATACCGTTTTTTTCGCATCCATTAACAATTGGACACATTCAGATGATTGCCTTTTGCCAAAAGAATTCATCAATAACCAATACTGAATAAATTCTGCTACAGTCACCTTTGTTTTCTTGTTTTGAACTGATTTAATTCCACAATTCTGAAGCTTAATTGTTGCGATATGGGGTGATTGAGAGGAATTTGAAGGTCCCCTTTCTTGTTTTGTAATTGGGGAAAGCTTCATTGAACTCCTCAACTCCAACAGGATAAATACCGATATGTTTCTTGTAACCCGCAAAGTATATCGGGTAAGTCCCTTTGAGCGTAAAGGTGGGAATATCGTAACTGATTTTTTCTTCAGCACTTGGAGCAGCCTTCTTTATGGTTACTCTTATTTGTTCTGGTCTGCGTTTCTTTTGGAAACCCAGCGATGTATTCATCAATATCTTTGGCCGGAGTGGTCTTCATAAGGAAAAAATAGTGATCAATGGAAAAGTAAATTGCTTTTCAACAGGCATTCCTTACAAACCACAAATAGAACTGTCCTCAGTTTTGACTGATAAGCGTACCTTATTTTTTCAATTGTGGACTTTTTATTTCTTTCGCTCCATTCTTAATCCTCGTTCCATTAGGAAATCATTTATGTCAATGCATTTTACACCATTCTTAATAGCAACAGCAGGAATTTTGTTGTGTTTCGCTTTGTTCTCATTGGTTATCAGAACAGAGTTATGAACCTTACAATATCCGATTAGGTAAGGGTCAGCTTCTTCTTTTCCTTCCGCTTGCTTCTTCGCATCAAAAAATCCCGTACTGAATTCTTCATTTACAATTGGAATTGCAGCATTGATACTTGCTCCGTCAGTTTTTACTACAAAATGTTTTTTCCATTTCTTAACCCAGTTTTTTAAAAAATCTTGTTTGCCTTCATAACTGTTTATTTCATCTTCAACAAAATCTATTGTTCTGAAAGTGCCTTGTGCGATCAAGTCTTCAATTTCATCCCAAATTGCTTTGAACACAGGGTTGTCATACTTGAACAAATATTCAAGATTGATTAGGCCGTTCGTGTCAATGACATAAATTGTCTGTCCAGGGGTGAAATCTAATTGCATTATCAGCCATTCAGTAGTTGACGGGTTTTCGAAATGTAAGACAACTTAATACCTATAAAATCAGAGAGGTCTTTTAAATCAATTCTGTTTTGGTCAAAAGCCGAAAACGCTAGTGAGATATAGGTCCTGCCTTTTTCTTGAATGGCTTCTTTAGCAAGGTTTCTTCCTTCGGGAGTTTTGCTTCTCCCAAATGATGGTTTATTCCACACCTGATGTTTCTCATTGTAAAATGCCGCTGTGGTTAGCTTGTTTTCAAGCAAACTTCTGAGAATAGCTAAAGGCCCTGCATGAAAATAATTTCCAAGAGTAGTCAAATCTTTTAATCGCCAAATTTTATTACCTGCCAGTTTTTGTTCTTGCACAATATTCATTTGCAGGATTTCAGCAGAAGGAATTATTACTTCTGCTGAAAAAGCATTGCACCATTTTTCAATTTCAATAGTTGATTTCTCCGATAAGTCGCACAAACCGCCTTCGTTCAAAATGATGTGTCCTAACTCATGAAACAGAGTAAATATTTTTGCTGTTGCAGGTTCACCACCTCTTTTGATACCGATAATTGGAATTGCTTCATCGGTCAAAGAAAATCCTCTCAACCTATCTTGCGTCAAACCCAACTGGAATACTGCAACGCCAAGCGATTCAACTTTTTCAATGTATGCTTCCAAAGCATGATTGATGTTCTTTATTTCTCTTAACTCGTCAAGATTTAAAAACTGGCGAAGTCTAATTGCAACCAATTGCGGTTGGTCTTTTATAGAAGCAAAAAAGCTGAACTTAGGAATTTCAATTCCAAATTCCTGTTTCAATTCAAAGAATGATTGTGATAAAGCACGGGCTTTGCGAATTGCCATGATTGACTTTTCGTGAAAGTTGCCAAGGTCTTTTGAATCAATTGTTCGTCTGTCTTTCGATAATGGTTTTTCCTTTGGTGGTTCTTTCAGAAGGAGCGTTGCAATGGTTCGTTTGTATGCTTTTGAAAACTCCTTCAACTCGTCTAAGGTGATTGGCTTTTCGCCGTCTTCCAACTGTGCCATTCTTTTGACTGATACTCCTGTTTTTTCTGCTGCCTGGTTTCGGTTTATGGCAAGCGATTCCCTTGCCCAAACAAGAACTTTGTGATTAACTTCTATGTGAATATTGTCGGACATATTTCTGTTCAAAGTTAGAAATATTTTCAAGTGTTTTCTATTCTTCAGTCACCAAAGTAATTTTCTCCTCACTCATGGCATATTCCCATAGTTCAACTTTCTTTATTGTCGCTCTTATTTGTTCCAGTATAGTCTGGGTTTCTCTTGGAAACCCTGCTGTGTATTCATCAAGATCTTTGGCCGGAGTGGTCTTTATAAGGCAAAAATACAATTCCTTAATTGCCAAGAAAGATTTGCATATTTGGAATTCAGATTAATACTTGACAAGTGAAAAACACCTGAAACCTATAAAATTTTAAAACACAAAAACCCCACCACCAACAAACAGGCAGCAGGGTTTGTAAACCAACTTGAAAAACCCGAATTTATTCTTTCACGGTACCTTTCAGTTCTATGCCTTTGCCGCCTGTTTGTTTCTTCATGGTGCTGTAAACCTTGTTGGAGAAACTGTTGGAACTGACATCTGATTCCGATGCTGTTTTGGTTTTGATGTACTCGTTTCGTTTTGATATATTTAGCTGCAATGCTGCCCGGGCAGAGTCGCGATCGGCTTTCATTTTTTGCAGATAGGCTGTCCTTTGGGCCACCGTCAAGGGTTGCAGGGTTTCTGATAAAAGCTCTTTGCGGATGGTATCAACTTTCACCACACCGTTGGCGTAGTCTGTCACCAGATCGTTTTTGAAATAGACGTCTTTGGTCACACCCTTAGTGGTTTTGTACTCTGCACGGCTGGCATTTTCGCTGGATTTCCCTTTGCTGTAAATGTCGTTTGCCTGCACTTTGCTACTTTCTTTTGAGACTCTAATTGTGTACGTACCGTAATAAACCACGGTGTTGTCAATGGTGTTTTGCAATCGGGCAATGTCATCATCATAAGGAGTGGTTAGCACATAGCCGTTGGCATTTTGATCTACAGGAATATAATCCCCGCCGGTGATCATAGCCACTTCACGCCAAACTTGTTCGGCACCGGCACAGTTGCCCATTTTCAGGGTATTGATATAAATGCCTTTTTTCACCGCCTCGCGACAGGTGACCGGATATTTAACATCGTTTTGGTAATCCATATGTGGCGGACAATCACCCACCTGAAACACCGCTTTGTAAACGGCGGTGTCCGCATACCACTGAAACTTATTGACGGCATCGAACAAAGCCTGATTGACACTTTCGGGCGAATCGCCGCCTCCGGTGGCCACCATGTCCATCAGTTTGCCATAAACAGAGTCTATGTCTTCTGTAAATTCAATTCTTTTGGTTACAAAGTCATCACCACGGTCGCGGTAAAACACCATCCCGATTTGTAATTCGGGTTTGGGATCGGCCTGAAGAAGGCTGCTGGCGATGCTCCAGATTTTTTGCTTGGCTGTGGCAATCAGTCCACCCATGCTTCCGGTAACATCGAGGCAAAACACCAATTGGATGCGTTTGCTCTGCTCCAAAGTTGGTTGACCCTCAGAATTGAGATTGTTAAGATTTGGATTTTGAGAAATAGGGGGTTGAAGTTGGTGAGGTTGAACGAGAATACTTTGGGGATGATTCCACTCCTTGTCGGGTTGTGCCGTTGTACTGCCCAGGCATGTCACACATACCCAAAGGCCAATGATTGTTGTTGCTTTCATAATTTTAGGATTTATTTTTTGCTTTAAGTTTTCACTCTATTGGCCCCTGAGTTTGTCGAAGGGCTCTTTTAATTTGAGCCGCGAAGCATCGCGGCTTTACTTTGGGTTTGTACCCTGACCGAAGTCGAAGGGTCACTTCTTATAGTAGTTCAAGTGAATTTTCTGTCCGTTGCTTTTCAGCATGGTACCACTTTGCATTACCTGTGTTTCTTGTTTGTCTTCGTCCTGCAGAAATTCGCTGAGAAAAGCCATGACCCTTGATGCGGCAATGGCCACAACTGAACCATAAGTGATGGCATCAACGGCCGCAGATTTAATCAGTTGCGGAGACTGTTTGCGGAACATCTGGTTGGTGGCAAACAAATCTGCACTGATGATGGTATCCCCTGTGACGGCTACAAAGCCTATATAATTGGAGTCTTCCAACATCAGTTTTTCATAGTGCTTCATATATTTGGCTACTTCAGTATTCAGGGCATCGGAGTTTTGAAGGGCTGCATAGGTGCCGGAGGAAGTTTGTGATTTGTTTTTCTTAGTGGCATCGGCCACTTCTTCCCAAACCTTGCCCTGGTTTTTATCAACGACGGCTTTCCTTCTAACCTGTCCGGTTGCGACTCCAATGGTACCGTTAAACTGGTATCCGCTGTTTTGTGGCGTCCATCGGCCATGCTCCACACAAAAAACCGATACCTGCACTTTGCCACTCTTAGGTGGCAACATTACATCCTGCCCAATGACCCGGTCCTGCTTTCCGCCGGTAACAACTTCCCCTGCTAAAATCATAATGGTGTCTTTAGAAATGTTTTCGATCTCCAATGTGTTGACGGTACCATCTCCCAATTCAGTAACCTTAATTTTTTTTGCTTTCAAAGCTTCCTGCAAACTGGTGTGATTGCCAATGCTTTTATACTCGTTTCTAAGGGTTTCGTTGGCACGCAGCATATAGATACGCAGGTTGCCGTAGGTGAAGCGGTCTTCCATTTTTTTGAAGTCGCTGTTTTCGTTCAGTGTGTATTTGCCGTTTTCCTGGCTGACAAAAGTTGGGTTGCCGACACTGATGTTTTGAAGGTTTAGTTGTGCCCTCGATGTTTCAAAGGCAAACAGTGCAATAATAAAAAGGTATTTTTTCATGACGTTTTGTGTTAAATTCAATTCAAAGGTCTGGTGCCTTTTTTAACTATTTTTTTGAAATGAGTGAAACGCCGTGGCAAATGAGTGAATGCTTACCTTTTGCTTGTGAACAGGCATTATAGCCAAAAGAAAAACCCCGAATTCAGATTATGGCATTTTTTCGCTGCTTATCTTTGCTTGAGTTTTTACAGGAAACATTGAAAATAACATTTGTCATAGTGTTCATTCTGATTACCATTCAGGGGTTTTGCCAAACCAGTGGTGGTAGGGAAAATGTGACAAAAAAAGCCAAACAGGTAAGTTCTTCTACGCCTATGGAATTGGTGAACGAGGCCAACAAACGCTCGGAAACAGATGCTGCCAAAAGTATGGAACTTGCTACCACTGCTCTTGAAAGGAGTTTGAGTCAGAAGGATAAAAAGGGAGAATATTATTCTTACAATACCCTCGGAACACTCTATTACAATATCGGCAACTGGGCCAAAGCGGTGCAATATTTCACGCTTGCCCGCAACGGTTTCACAAGCATCAAAGACGAAAAAGGAAAATCCTATTCCGAAAAGTATCTGGCTCTGGCTCTGGAAAAACAAAAGAACTATGGCGAGGCTCTAAAGGTAACATCTTCCGCACCGAGTAGGGTAAGCAGTAAAGAAGAAGAAGTCAGAAGTAAGTATAATAAGGCCCGGCTAAAATCAAAAGCCGGTAAAGACAAAGAAGCCATTTCTGAATTGAAATCACTGGCAAGGGACACCACACTTTCTATTGAAAACAAAATTCAGATTTATAAGGAACTGGGAGATTTATACGTGGCAAGTAATGATACCGCTAGTGCTTTTAAAGCTTATGATGAGGTTTTGCAGGTAGAAAACGAAGGGACGTATCAGTTAAATTTATCCAAAACCGGAAAAGTGGGATATTTTGACGTGCTAAAAAAAGTGAGCGACCTTAACATCAAAAGCGGAAATGAAGCAGATAATTTCCTGCTTCAGAATACCATTCTGGCTCAGGGCTTGAAAAGCAAAGACCCTGATCTGGTGCAGGCTGCCAACCTGAACATCGGCACCACGCTGATGAGTCAGGATCAGGAAATTAAAGCCATTCCCTTTTTATTTACGAGTGCAAGCATTGCCCGTAGCCGCAGCAATCCGGTCGAAGAGCAGAAAAGCGTGAAGGAACTGGCTCAGGCCTACGAAAATCTGGGGCAATACGACAAGGCGTTGGATGTTTACAAGCGATATGTGCAATTGTCGGATTCTTTTAAAATCCTGCAGGCCGGAAGTGAGGAAGCCGCTTTGGCTTTAAATGCGGAATTTCTGAAGCAGGAAGACCGAATACGGGGACTGATGGACAGTCAAAAGGAAAAAGAAGTCAGCATTAAAAGGCAAAGAAATATTCTCTGGACGTTGGGTGGTGGGCTCATGCTTTTTGTATTGCTCACCTGGGCTTTGGTTCGGAACATTCGTCAAAAGCAAAAGGCCAATATGCTCATCAAACTGCAAAGTCTGAGAACACAGATGAATCCGCATTTCATTTTTAACTCGCTGAACAGTGTCAATAATTTCATCGCCAAGAATGACGAACGCAGTGCCAACCGTTACTTGTCAGAGTTCAGCAAGCTGATGCGGACCGTCCTTAAAAACAGTGATCAGGACTTTGTGAGCCTGGCTTCTGAGATTCAAACATTGGGCATCTATCTTGAGCTGGAGCATTTCCGGTTCGGTGATAAATTCGAGTACCGCCTTGAAGTGGCCCCTGAAGTAGAGCCCGAGGCGGTGCAAATTCCCTCCATGCTCATACAACCCTATATCGAAAATGCGATATGGCACGGGCTTCGGTACAAAGAAGAAAAGGGCGTATTGGAAGTGAAGTTTTTTATTGAGGGCAAGAAGTTGTATTGCAGCATTTTTGATAACGGGATTGGCCGCAGGAAATCGGCGGAACTGAAAACCGATCATCAAAAGATCTATCAGAGCACCGGAATAAAAAACACCAAAGAACGGATTGAAATACTGAACAAGCTGCACGGTACCTCACTTGGCATCACCATACAGGACATAGAGGAAGGCGAAGAAAAGGGGACATTGGTTAAGATTTCGCTGCCATACATTATGGAGGAGATAGTTGTATGAAGATTTTGACTGATCTGTTTTGTCACATAATATTTTTCGGTTATTCGATGTTTAGAAAAACTCTTTCAAGACCATGATGAAAGCACATATTTCGACATTCTTTTTTGTTTTTACATTTCTGAATTCTGTCAATGGGAAACAATTTGAAAATGATAAAGGAAGTAATTCAGACTCTATTAAAATTCCCTTTTATTTTGGACTTAATGTTAATGGTCCAACTTTTATTCAGATTAAAAATTCAATGGACAGTATTGTATTTAATCATGAAGGCGATTGGAAGGATTGGGGCTCCCAGTATCAAAAGACTTTATTAAAGGGGAAGTATCGAATTTTCATAAAGGTCGATCAAAACAGCTTGAATACCTTGATTGCAGAAGAACATTTTGAAATAATTGGGAATGAAACGCTAATAGATGTTTCTGTAGTTTTAATTAGAGGAAGGACACCTTGTAAAGAACTAATAGTAACTAAATACTACGGTAATGAATTTGATATCAAGCTTAAGAGAATATGGAACCCACAATCCCAATTTGAAATGGATTCTTCCTTTCTTCCTGATTATGAAGTATTGAATTCATCTGATTCTTTGCTTTATGGAATCTATCATAGGTTTTCTTCATCAATGTCAATTAGCTGGGTTCAACTTCACTATATTACTTTTTTAAGGTATCAAAAATTTGAGAATGGTAATTGGTTGACTATTTCCTGCAATGCCCCGAGAATTCAAATGGGACTCAAGCCAAATGAGAAAGGTTGTACACTGAAGGATATGCGACTTGATTGTAATACTAATAACTTTCAAAAAAAAATTAGATATCGTGTCATTTTTCAGTACGGAATTAATAATACTATTGTTAGAATTCCTGAAAAGAGGGATGAATCATTTACTTATATTGAACCTCATGTTTACCAAATATATGATGAATTTACAATCGAATAATATTCGACCACAAGTATATTGTAATGTTGGTTTTTGGTTTGCAAATTTTCTTCTCCTAACTACCATTGTTCCGGTTGGAAAGTTTTGTGTCCAAAGCGGCACTTAAATCGGCCTCTGATAAATAGCGAGGTGTGGTAAACGAAATTTAATAATAGTCTGAGTGCATAATTATGAGCATTAAAACAATCACCGCCCTCATCGTTGACGACGAAGCTGCCGCCAGAGAAACACTGTTGGCTTATATCGGAAAATACTGTGAAGGTGTCAACGTGATTGGCGAGGCGGCAGACGTTCCCTCGGCTGTTGAGACGATCAACCGCCTGAAACCGGAATTGGTTTTTCTGGATGTGGAAATGCCTTTCGGCAACGCCTTCGATGTATTGGAAAATACAGCCGCTATTGGATTCGAGACCATCTTTATAACCGCCTACAGCGAATATGCTATCAACGCGTTTAACTTCAGTGCTGCCTATTATATCCTGAAACCGGTTGACATTGGCGAACTGATTAAAGCGGTGAACAAAGTGAGAACCTCCCTGAGTCAAAAATCAGTTCCGCGGGTTTCGCAGGTTTTGTATGAGAATATGCGGCATCCCGAAAACAAAAAATTGGTCTTGCCCACTACCACCGGGTTCGAAGTGGTGGCCATCAAAGACATTGTTCGCCTCAGCGGCAGCAGCAACTATACCGAGATATTCCTCAGCGACGGGAAAAAGAAAGTAGTCAGCAAGGTATTAAAATTCTTCGAAGAAATGCTTTCCGATCAAGGATTTATGCGGGTACACAAGAGTCATATCATCAACCTAGAACAAATAAAAAAATATCATAAGGGCAGGGGAGGGAGTTTAGAGTTGAGCGATGGTGTCGAGATAGAAGTTTCACCCAACAAGAAGCAAGAGTTGCTTGGGCATTTCGGGGGTTGATCAATCAATTGAATTTTGATTTCGTTTTCAATCATTTTGATTCTTATTTCCATAGTAAGAACAACTTAGGTTTAAGTTCTTTGTTAAATGCTTCGAACACATTATCATCGCTAAAAAAGATATCGCCATGAAAAAACAATTACTCATTCTTTCAGTCATTTTATCACCCGGTTTGCTGAAGGCTCAAATCACCCTGACCCAGGCAAATGCACCTACTGTGTCTATATTGACTACGAGTGACACAGCAAATTCGGTCAAATTATTGGCAACCTATCCCGATTTGTCGGCCAAGACAAATGCCACCTGGGACATGACATTGGTTAAGGACTCATTATTGTTTTCAACATTTAATGGAGCCATTACAAGTGCTGTTTTCCCAAATGCGACCTTTACAATTAAAAAGGAGTATTCATTTGCAGGTTCGTTGAAGTATTTCACCCAGGCAATGTTGGCGGTAACAGCCAACGGCGTTGTTCAGTATGGGGAGAGCATCAATCGTCAGGCGATTTCGCTGGCGGCAGTGAGCGGCGGAGCGAATGATTCATTAATTTTTCCAAAACAGGATGTCATTTTTTCCGCTGACAAGGTAGAAATAAAATACCCTTGCGGCATGGGTACCACCTGGGTTTCTTCACCCAAATTTACCACCAATTTTGGTATTACAATAGCTAGTTTGGGTTTGAACAAAACTAATGGTAAAAGACAAAGTGAATTGACTGTAACAAATACAGTTGTTGGTTGGGGAAAAATGAGGGTAAATGACAAAGGGGGTAACCCGACGGAGTATATGGATGTGTTGCAGTTGCAGATTGAAAATTCTATTAAAGACAGTTTCTTTTTAGCCGGAAAACCTGCACCAACAGCACTTTTGAATGCATTTGGATTGACACAGGGGCAAGTCTCAAAGTCCTACGAAAGGCAATTTCTCCGCAAAGGTGAATTCAGGCCATTGGTAGAAATTTCTTATACGGATAATACGTATAGCAAGAAGAACTTCTGTGAAGTTCACAAACAACGGTTTCAGGCTGCTGCCGGTACAACGGATGTAACCACAAATCATTTTGAGGTTTACCCGAATCCGGTAACCGATTATTCTTTTATGATCGGTGGTGATGATTTAAAGAAGGGAAACTTGAAATTTATTCTCCTCAATTCTCTCGGACAGGAAGTAATTGGTGCCGAAGTCCCTTCGAATGGTGAGGTGAATCTGTCAGAGTCCATTTCTTCCGGGCTGTATCAGCTTCAGTTAATGGCGGATGATCAGGTTTTGGGTGTGAAGAAAATTCATATTATCAACTAAGAATCTATCCTTTAAAGAATAAAGAGCCTCTGAATTCAGGGGCTCTTTTGTGCAAACAATTTTGAGTATAAACTTCAAAGTCATTTAGTTAGGGGTTAATTGTTACCTTTTAGAGCCGTAGGTTCGAATGATATTGTAAGGCCGGACTTTAGTCTTGTCAAGAAGCAACCACAATGAGGGATATCGGATTGGTGAAGATGCTACGTGGATTAAATGGGTCGTCCCGTACATATGGGTCCTAACGTTTCAATCACTTTTGTAAACGGACTGAAGTCAGTTGTTACAATATTGTCCGTCCCTTCGGGACTGATTTGTTAACCAAATAACATTGATAAAAACACCATCTTTTGCCTTATTTGGTTTTACCTTTTGAAGTTGGTTTTGGTTTCAGTGACCGGACATAATGGTAACTCGTCTCAAAATAATTTTTCAATTCTTCAGTCTTTTCCAACAGGCTGAGGGGCACTTCAACGTATTCTTTCATAATGACTCCGTGAGACAGAATTAAGTTGGTTTGGTCGAGGTTTAACTTTCAGGAGGGACGCTGTGTTCTTTTTTTGTTGGCATATATGAGGATTAATTTTGTGCAAAAGTGCTGGTAACTAAAGCTTTTTCCCTCATTCAGCCAAATATTTGTCAATTACGTTATGGTCTGTCGAGAAGTACATTCCTTCGTACGGCCCAAACACTTGTCCGTTCGTAAATATACTGTCTATTTTTCCGTCTGTCCGTTCGAACACTAATTTCATTTTCTTGGCATATTTCCACGATCCCCGTTTATATTTTGCAAAACCAATGTCGCTGATAAAATCATCTAAGTGTTGAACATCAATCGTGTCTAAAATGGTAATTATTTGTGCTCTGCGAATTGTCTGTTTGTAGAGATAGTGCTGCATTTTGGTTGACCCGCTTTGATAATTTAAAAATGATTGTCGTTCAGAAAGAAAAAATGGAATAAAAACGATAACTCCAATCATAGTAACTGCCAGACTTGTTAAAAATGGTTTTTCGTTTGCAATCATTTTCTTAGTCAAGAAGTAGTTTATCAAAAGAACTATTATTGATACAACACTAAGCTGAACGAATATATCATTGGCTATAGAGTTTGCAATTTCAAGTCCTTTGTCTTTTCCCAACTGAACCACTATTAGTCTATAGGTTAATGCAGAACCCATAATGATGACATAAATAAAAGTCAAGTTTAAAATGACTAAAAGTCCAATGCCAATTTTGCGTCTCATTAGGGTTGATGGTTACTCAAAGATTCAAGAATTATTTTCATTGAAAGACGCCAGTCAGATCAACAAAAATAAGAATTAAATTGCTGAATCCTACCTCTCCCAACTCTCCGCAATCTCATCTGCCGTCTTCCCAACCAGATTTTTACTCAGCAGGAGTTTAGCATTCTGCCCCATGGGATTGTCAGGAAATTCTTTGGCAACCCGCTTGTAATATTCGAGAGCTTTTTCGTTATTACCCAATTCGTTTTCATAGAGGAAAGCAGTTGTAAAAAGGGCGTTTGGTGCTTTGGCATCTTTGGGGAATTTATCTGCAATTTTAAGATATTCGATGATAGCCCCTTCGAAAGCACCCGCTCCTGATAAAGCACCTGCCGCTTTGAACCAATAAGTCGGGGAACTCAAACTATCGTTAGCCTTATCGCCCAGAGTTGAATAGACCGCTGCCAAATCAACCTGATCGGCCACCGACAATTCTCCTTTTTCAGAAAAGAGATCGTAATAAATCAGGGCAGAATCCGGTTGGTTCAAACCCCTTCCGAAGGTCCTTGCCACATTGACAACCGTTGGTTGCCATTCCTTTCCATTGGCGTAGCGACTCAAATATTTTTTGCTCAAATCAAGGGAGCTTTCATAGTCCTCCATCAGGTAGGAATAAATGGCGGCTTTGTGCAAATACAAAGGACTCTTTGGGTCCTCCGGGTAGGCCTCTGCAAATTCCGCAAACTTGCCGGCCAACTCTTTCATGCCGGCAGGACTGGCACTGGTATCCTGACTTTCCAGCTTTTGAATTTCACTTAAAAGTTTGTCTTTTTTGTTTTGGCAACTCGCTGCCAAAACCAGCATGGATAAAATCAATATCCCCGTTTGAATTCTTTTCATTCTCAATATTGCCCGATTGATAACATGACCAAGGTACAAGCCTCTATAGGTTGAATGTGGTTTTTTTCTAGAACGGTGTAAAAATCTTCATTTTCGGCACCGGGATTAAAGATCACCCTTCTGGGTTTCAGCGATATGATGTAATCGTAATACTCTTTCTGATGTTCCGGATTAAGGTACATGGTCACTGTGTCAATTTCTTCGCTCATCACCGGTGTCGCGTTGATGACATAACCTGCCACTGTGCCTTCGCGTTTTGCGACCAGTACAATATCTTCTCCGGCCTCGAGCAGCCTGTGTGCGGCAATATTCGAATACCGTGCAGGTTTGGTACTGGCACCTAAGATCAGGGTTTTGTTCTTAGTATGCCTTTCCAGTGTAGTTGTTTGGTGTGAGTTTTTTAAGTTCATCTTTCACTTGATCATTTATTTTGAGTGTATTGATAAAGTCGTGAAGTGTTTCTTTTGTTATCGTTTGGTTGGTGCGTGTCAGTTGTTTCAAGGCCTCGTAAGGTTTGTCATAGTTCTCACGCCGCAGAATGGTTTGAATGGCCTCGGCCAAAACGGCCCAGTTGGCGTCCAGATCTTCGTCTATTTTAGAAGAGTTCAGCATCAATCGGGACAGACCTTTTGTAATACTTTTCAGGGCAATAATTGTGTGAGACATCGGAACCCCTAAATTTCTCAATACGGTTGAATCGGTTAGATCTCTTTGCAATCTTGAGACAGGAAGTTTGCCCGACATAAATTCAAAAATGGCATTGGCCATTCCTAGGTTTCCTTCGGCATTTTCAAAATCAATTGGGTTCACTTTATGCGGCATGGCCGAGGAACCAATTTCGACCGATTTCAACTGCTGTTTGAAATATTCCATTGACACATAACTCCATATATCGCGGCACATATCAACCAAAATATTGTTGATGCGTTTCATGGCATCCAACTGTGCTGCAAGATAGTCGTAATGTTCTATTTGAGTTGTGGGGAAAGACCTATGAAGTCCGAAGTGAGCAACAAAATTATCAGCAAATTTATGCCAGTCGGTTTCGGGGAATGCAACGTAATGAGCATTGAGGTTGCCTGTGGCTCCACCAAATTTTGCCTGATGAGGAATGATTTTCATTTCCTTAAACTGTGCGATTAGCCTTACTTCAAAGACTTTGAATTCTTTTCCAAGCGTGGTTGGACTTGCCGGTTGACCGTGGGTGCGTGCCAGCATACTAATGTCTTGCCAGGTATCGGCCAGCCGGTTGATTTGAGCAATCAGATTCTCCATTAATGGAAAGTAAATCAGTTCAAGACTGTGTTTCCAACTAAGAGGAATGCCGGTATTGTTGATGTCCTGAGAGGTTAACCCGAAATGAACCCATTCTCTGAAATTACTCAAACCTTCTTGTTCGAGAATATCTTTTACAAAATATTCGACGGCTTTTACATCGTGATTAGTGACAGACTCAATTTCTTTTATTTTCAAAGCTTCGGAAACGCTGAAAGCGGTGATTCTATTACGCAGCGTTTCAAATTTGGCCGAGACTATTTTGAGGTCATCTTTTCCAAGGACCTTCTCGCTTAGAAAAATGAAATACTCCACCTCAATCCAAACACGGTATTTCATCAAACCAAACTCTGACAGATAGGGTGCCAATTCCTCACATTTGTTCCTGTATCGCCCATCAATAGGGCTAATGGCCGTCAGTTCGCTTAGTTCTATCATTTGTAGTCGCGAAAATAAATACCTAAAGTACGCTTACGAATGTATGCATCCGTTAACTTGTTCACCACTTTTCATCAAATACCAATAGAGTGAACACTTTGGCGAAAATTTGGTTTGAATAAAACTTGAATGAGGATGACTTTTTGAATTGACATAAAACAGGTGAAATTGTCTGTTTGTCAAACACACAAATTAAATAAACTGATTTACCGAATTAAGTTCATTTTTGAACGATTACGAAATCAGAATGGGCCTCCTCGCGATGTTCTTTGCCTTGCAATTCCTTTTCAGTTAAGGAGTTTTACCACATTGCAACTATAAAAAAGTAAAGTATGAAGGGTTTTTTAAAATTGGTTCTTGCCACCATAGTCGGTCAGTTGACCTTGTTTTTCATTTTGGTACTTATCGTTTTGAACATGGTCTCTGGATTGAAAAGCGGCAAAGAAAAAACAACGGCTAAGAATTCGGTGTTGTTTTTACAATTTAACACCGTAATACATGATCGAGCTCCGTCGGATGAAATGGCCCTTTTAAATGAACTGTCAGGTGGGAAGGGGGTACCCATTGGTCTTTATGACCTCACCGGCAAAATTACAGAAGCAGCCAAGAATCCAAATATCAAAGGAATTTTCATGGATCTGACGGTTGTTGGAGCCGGACATGCCAAGATCGAAGAAATTCGAAATGCCATCATCAAATTCAAAGAATCTGGCAAATTTGTCTATGCTTATGCCGAGTTTTATTACAATGCTACCTATTATCTGGCCACCGCAGCCGATAAGGTTTTTATGAACCCACAGGGCGAAATGGTTTTCAATGGTCTTTTGGCAGATGTCACTTTCTATAAAGGAGCTTTGGGAAAATTGGGGGTTGAGGTTCAGGTGATCAAACGGGGTAAATTCAAAGGAGCGGTTGAGCCTTTTGTAAGAGAAAACCTAAGTCCGGAGAATCGCTCCCAAATCACAGCCAACATCAATTCTATTTTCGACAATATGGTGAAGAACATCGCCACATCCAGAAAGAAAACTGAAGATGAAATCCGAGCAGTGGCAAATACTATGATGGTTCGCGGTCCGCTGGATGCAGTAAAATACGGAATGGTTGACGCCCTGTATTACAGAGACCAAGTGATTGACGAAATTAAAAAAGCCTCGGGCCTGAAGAAAGATGATAAAATCTGCCTGGTCAAACCATCAGAACTGGATGAGGAAGAAGCCAAGGCAGAAAAGAACAAAATTGCTATTGTGTATGCCAGTGGTGATATTGTTTCGGGAGAAGGGCAACCAGGTGAAGTCGGGTCAGAAAAATTTGCCAAGGTTTTAAGGGATTTAAGAAAAGACAAAAATGTAAAAGCGGTCGTTCTGCGGATAGATTCAAGGGGTGGTAGTGCTTTAGCCTCTGAAGTTATCTGGCGGGAAACTGTTTTGTTAAAGGCGGCAAAACCATTGATCGTATCTATGAGTGATGTGGCTGCTTCGGGTGGATATTATATTGCCTGTGCGGCAGATACCATAGTTGTTTCGCCAAATACTATCACCGGGTCTATTGGTGTTTTTGGTTTAATGCCAAACGCACAGAAATTGTTGAATGACAAATTGGGGATCACCAGCGACTATGTTGGTACGGGTGAGTTATCAGAATTCGGGCGAATAGACCGGCCTTTGACAGCCGATGAATTTTCTATCATGGACGGCATTGTGGGCAGGGTTTACGACAATTTCATCAGACGCGTAAGCGATGGCAGGGGCATAGAGGTGGCGATGGTTGATTCAATAGGGCAGGGCAGAGTTTGGACCGGAGAAATGGCCATTGAGCGGGGTTTGGTGGATGTGGTTGGGGGTTTAGACAAAGCCGTTCAGATAGCAGTTTATTGTTCCAAACTAAAAAAGTATCAGATAGCTGAATATCCAAAAGCCGACAACAAAATTCAGGAAATATTAAACTCATTGAGTGGCTCTAAATCGGCACATGCCATGCTGAAAGCCGAACTTGGAGAAAGCTATGAAACCTACAATCAAATCAGAAAAGTTTCTCAGATGAACGGCGTACAGGCTTTGATGCCTTATGGTTTTGGGTTTAAATGATGCCTAAGGGTGCGGCCTTAGAAAGCTACCCAATTTTGAAATACTTGATAAATAAATCCCCGTTTGACTGTTCGTCGTCTTCTCCTCTGGTGAATCCTTTCCGGAAAAAGAAGTGATTGTATGAACACTCCTACCCAATAGAAATCGTTTAATAAGAATCATATCGGCACCCTCTGAAGCCCCAAGCCCCGAACTATTATAATTTACTCATGGATTAATGTAACCAGAAATTAAGCACAATTCTGACCATTAAAATATTAGCATTAGGAAATAATTCGTTCTTAAATCAGATTGAATTTTATCCCGAAATTCACGGCACGCGGCAAGCCCGGTCTCGCACCGGCTGGGTTCCGCGATACGATATAAACCTTGTTTGTAATATTGGTTACTGTGGCGAAGAAATCAATGTTCTGGGTGATGCGGAATGTGCCGGCCCAATCAATAATGATGGCTTCATCTGTTGAAGTAGAAACAACTAAAGGCCCGCGACCGGCAATGGTTCGCATAGCCCCATTGTAGCGTACACTTAAGGTTGTCATGAATGTTTTATGTTCGGCATTGATCAATAGGGCCATTTGGTTTTTTGCTATGTATGGCATCTCATCTCCTTTTGTTACAGGACCCCACCCCTCAAATTCACTATTGAATGATGTCTGAAAAATGGCATGAGTCAGGGTATAAACCAGTGTGATGGGAAGCTGTATTTTTTTGTTTTTGCCCGAAATTGGGTCATAAGTGCCCTGAAATTCAATTCCTTTAACGTTTGCCTTTCCTTGATTCAATAGTTCTCCTGATCCGGCCCCACCGGATGCGGCCAAATCTGCACCAAGTAAATTGGAATAATCAGATAAGAAAAGGACGAGTTTTGTTTCGCGATTGTGATGGGTGTATTTAGCCCCAAACTCATAATTGACACTGTTCTCAGGTTTGGAGTTTTCGCTGGCACCTGCTGGGGCAAAACCTTTGTGAATACCTGCAAATGAAGTCCATAACCTGTTAAAGGTGTAATGTGCCGAAACGCCCGGAATAAAGGCTTTGGACCTGTTGTTATCCTCTTTAAGTTTGACGCCTGTTCGCTCTGTATCGGTTTTTTCGTAGTCCTTGTTGACAAGTTTTATATCTTCATAACGCAAACCGGGTGTAATGCGAATTTTATTGTATTGAAAATGGTATAACACATAGCTGCTAAATGCCTCAGCAGTTGTTATCACATTGCTTTCTGTGCCGGCTTTCCCAATCTCAGTCAGTTTCATTTGGCTGTTTTGCATGGCATATTTGTCAATCCACTGAAAGCGATCCACGTCATCTCTATGGTATCTGGCTCCAAACTGAACGTTTTGCTTGATGGCTTTTGTTTTGAATTGATAATTCATTAGGGTTTGTATTCCATTCGACTGATAGTTTCGGTTATTGGCCTTTAACTCCAGGGCATTTGAATTGTAAGAGGTGCCACCATTAACGATTCTGAAAGCATCAGCATATTTTTCGGGTGTGATCAGTAATGAAGCGATTGAAATACTTGTCCCGCTGCTGTCTTTCACTTTATCAAGTTTGTACCAGTTTCGCCCAAAATCAGTGTAATAGGCAGTGGTTGTTATTTGTATCTTTTTAGACAAGGCTACAAAATATGAAAGTGTGATCTGATTCTGTTTGGTGAGCATATTATCTTTTTTGCTGGCGGCGTAACGCATCAATGGCGATTGCTCAAAATCGTTTTGACTCAAACCTAGATAGGTCTCATTAGAATTTTCATTTGATTGCCCCAGTTTCAATGCAATGGATTGATTAATCCTGGCTTTTTCTTTAGACTTCCACTTTAATTTCAGTAGGTAATCTGTTTTTATAAAACCCGTATTGCCGCCTCCCTGCAAATCTTTGAAGCCGGTGGCACTGTATTGATAGGTTTCAGCTAAAAAGCCAAATGGCCCTTTAGTTGAACCAACAAAAGCGTGCATGTTTCGGCTGCCAAAACTGCCCGCTGTAATATTTATTCTGGCTTTTAAATGCTCAGGAATGGAAGTGGATATAAGATTAATGGCACCGCCTGTGGTGAAAGGGCCATATTGAATTTGGCTGCTGCCTTTCATTATTTCAACAGCCTGCATGCGGCCAATCGTTGGAAAATAATAGGCCGCAGGAGCGGAATAGGGTGCCGGTGCAATCAAAACACCATCTTCCATCAATGTAATTTTAGAACTTCTTTCACTACCTGTTCCCCGCAATCCGATATTTGGTCTCAAACCAAATCCATCTTCTTCCTGTATGTTAACGCCCGGTATGGCACGTAGGGTGCGGTTTATGTCAGTATATGAAAATTTAACGAGTTCTTTTGGTGCCACATAAATGGCTGATCCCGGCAGATTTTTTAACCCGTTGATTCCTCCGGTCAGGGAAGCAGAGTTGACGACCGAAGTTGGAAGATCGGTTACAATTTCATTAAGGATAATAGAAATTGAAATCTTCTGAGAATATGCTGTGCTCAAGCTTATTTTTTGCGTTTGATAACCCATCGAAGAAACAGCCAGTACAACTTGATCGGGGGTAATATTGTACAATGTAAAATCACCATTTCTATCTGTAAGTGTTCCAATGGTGGTACCTTCAATGGAAACCAATGCATAGGGAATGGCTGTGATACTGTCGGATTCGGTAACCCTACCGGTCAGAGTTGTTTGGGCAAAAACGAAATTATTTCCGATGAGCAGAATAATAATAGCGGTGGCTTTCATTGTTTTTAATTAGATCAATTCTAAATAGTGCCGCAAATGTGAAATTACAAATCGTCAAAAACAAGAATAAAAATCAGAAACTGAGAAAAATCAGTACCGTAAGTTGTCGCTACCGAAGATTAAATCAAATTACTTTTCTAACGATATTCCACCAATGAAGGCGAAACAAATAATGCCACCTGAATTCCCTATGGAAGGCACATTGATAATCATCCTTGTTACATGACGAGAAAAAAGTTCTAAAGGGACGACAAATCAACGTCACTTGATATAAAGGTTGTACCTTTTCTACCGATCTCAATTCAACAAAGGATTTCGTTCTACTATTTTACCCTCTTAACGGGAATTGGAAAGCATTGACTGAAATCTATTTGAACCGGTATTTTTCATCAATTTGGGTTTCTTTGTACTTTATTTTTATCTAACCCCGATTATATGGAAACGCCAATCGCCTTAAGTAAGAGAGACTCATTTTAAAGAGCTTTTTCATGTTCTTCAACTTATTAAATAGATCATACCGCCAAGAATCCCATATAGACGACACATCATTTTCCGTCTATTCAAGTTATTCCGTTTCCCGATATTTTGGAAGGCAAAACTTTACCAAACTCAATACGGGCGGATGGATTCTATTGTACTTAACACAAGGATTTTAGGATTCTGAAATAATCCATAGAAAATAAATTGACCATTTTGATTTCTTTTATTCTTTTCATTTTGGTAAAAAACCAACCACGAAACGAGCATTAAATAATCATAATATTTTTTTTACAATTCTGTGACTTTTTTGGTGTTAATTAAAAAATAAAAGGCCCGAACAATTTTATTAATTCAGATCACAACAAATTTCAATTACTTTTCAAACTTAAACGATGAAAATCAGGCGTGTAAAAATACAATGTCTATTTGTATGCTGAAAAGCAAACTTATACCCTGACAAAATATTGTCTTTTCACCATTGAAACGCATTGAACTATACCAACACAAGTCAAAGATCGAGTGAATAAAATCAAGCCTGAACCGTTAAATAATAGAAATATTTCTTATACATTCGTTGCCGTTAATTAATAGTATTATGAAAAGCACCCTACATGTCTTTGCCAAGTTTCTATTATCCCTATCATTTTTTTGCGATTCCTTTTCATCAATTGCCCAGTTAGAAGGTAATTATTGGTATTTTGGACGAAATGCCGGTATCACTTTCAAGACTGGAACGGCCGTAGCCATTACTGATGGACAAATGACCAACTGGGAAGGTGTTGCCAGTATGAGCAATAAGAAAGGAGAATTGTTATTTTATACGGATGGGGAATTTGTCTATAACAAGTCTCACAATATTATGACCAATGGTAGTGGATTGAAAGGCGATAATTCAAGTACTCAGTCAGCCATTATTGTACAGCAACCAATAAGAGGTTGGCGATATTACATCTTCACCACAGATGCAGGGGAAAGCAATTATGCTGACGGGCTTCAATATTCGATTGTAGATACCAATCAAAGTTCAGGCTATGGGGCAGTTCTCAGCTCTGATAAGAATAGATACCTGATGAAGAGTGGTGAAAAGGTGGCTGCGGTGAAACATGCTAATAAGGTTGATACCTGGATTGTTACCCAGGAATGGGGTAGCGATAAATTTAACGCCTACTTACTTTCTGCTACGGGATTAAATAACACTCCGGTATCAAGTCCAATTGCCACACCCATTGGGCCAGGATATCCAAAAAATCAAGTGGGATATGGAAAGGGGTTTCTGAAATTTTCTCCGGATGGTAAAAAAATGGTAAATCCGGTTGTAGGTAATCAGTCAAGCAATACTGACGGGTACTGGGAACTTTATGATTTTGACAATCTGACCGGCAAATTATCGAATAGGATAGTATTTAACAATAGCAACAGGCCTGCTTCAGTAGCAAACTATAACGGTATTTATGGAGCCGAATTTTCTTCAAATGGGCGGTTTCTTTATTTATCATGTAGAAATACTGGTGGTGGAACGAACAACAAAATCTGGCAGTTTGATATGAAAAATCCTAATTTCACAGATATCAATAATAGTGTAGTAGAAATTGCAGCGAGTGGAAGTGGGATTAACGGCTCTTTTGGTGGTTTGCAGTTGGCCGTTGATGGTAAGATTTATGTAGCGAAATATGGGGCGAATAATTTAGCCATCATTGAGAAGCCAAATTGTAAAGGTACGGCATCCAATTTTATTAATAATGGGATTGGCTTAGCGGGAAAAACCTCTTATTGGGGTCTGCCCACTTTCATAGCCTCCTTTTTCAGCAAGCCGGAATTTGAATTTGGCGATTCAACCGGAGCCAAGTCTGGCGTGTGTTTTGGAGATAAGACTCAGTTTTGGTTGGGGGATACCGCTGGGGTAGATTCGGTACATTGGATTTTTGGTGATCCGGCTTCGGGGTCCAATAATTTTTCAAGCACCTTTAGACCCGAACATCTTTTTACAAAAGACACTACTTTCTCTGTTCAGGCAATAATCTTTAGGAAAGGAAGCATACAGAATTGCCTCCTAGATACAGTGAGCCGTTTGGTAACTATTTTCCCCGTGCCTAAATTTAATATAGGCAACGACACTACTATATGCGACGGAGAGGATATTTTTATCAACGCCCTTTCCATAAAAGGCTATTACGCCTGGCATGACAATACGAATAACCCAAATTTTACAGGAACAAAAAGTGATACCGTTTGGCTTCGGGTAACTTCAGGAGGATGTTCTTCTGCAGATACTTTGATTTTAACTGTAGTGCCATTCCCTACCATAGAACTGGGCCCGGACACTATAGTTTGTGAAGGAACCCCGGTGAGATTTGAATCAGGTAAGGCAGATAGCTATTTGTGGAGTAATAGTAAAACTGATTCAGCCATTATAGTTGTTACTCCGGGGAAATATTGGGTGCGGTCAACAACTTTTCGCTGCGAATCAACAGATACTGTCGAATTAAAAAATTCGAAATATCCAAAGTTTAGTCTGGGCAATGACACTACACTGTGTACGTCAGATAGTTTGATCTTGAGGGCACTTGTTCCCGGAGCAACGCTCGACTATTTATGGTCAACAACCGAAACAAGTCCGTTTATTCAGGTGAAAAATCCGGGTGGTACCTATTGGGTGTTGGTTAAAGATACCGTCTGTTCATGGTCTGATACTGCAAAAGTTTCATTTAGTGCCCCAAAGCCGTTGGATTTAGGAGCCGACAAGAAAGTTTGCAATGGCGATACTGCTTCATTTAATGCTCTGGTTGTGGGTGCCACCAAATACAAGTGGCATAATAACACAACACTCCCAACCTTCAAAACCATTACTCAAGGTCAGGTTTTTGTGGATGTATTTGACGGCTTTTGCAATTTAACTGACAGTGCTTTTGTATATGTAACAACCCCACTTGTAGTGAATTTAGGCAACGATACCATTTTGTGTCTTGGTCAACAAGTAGATACCAAGCTGAAATATACTGTTCAACCAAACTATGAATACAAATGGAATGGCATACCTAATCAAAAAGACACCATTATTAAAACATCTGGAAACTATTGGATGGATGTTACAGACTTACCCGACAGAGTTTGCAAAACAACGGATTCTATCAGGGTTACTTTTCAGTCGGCCATTGTGTTTAGCCTTGGTAATGATACAGTGCTTTGTCTCGGGCAACAGATATTTTTGAATGCCACATCGGTTGGTCCGGTAGTATCTTCAAGATGGCAGGATGGTACAACAGGTTTAAGCCGAAATAACGACCCTGCCATTGTGAAACACTGGCTGGATATAGACAATGGCATTTGCAAATCGAGTGATACCATAAACATTTCATACAAAACATTGATGACATTTGATCTGGGACCGAATCAGCAATTGTGCGACAACAACACATTGGGCATAAATATAATAACAACCCCAACTGCTACCTCTTATATTTGGAAAGACATCAATGGTATAGTGGTATCCAATGTTTCGTCATATATCATCACTAATCCCGGAGGTAGATATGATCTTACCGTTTCAGATGGCGTTTGTACAAAATGGGATACCATTAATGTAGTGTACTTTACAACTCCGGTAGTTGATCTTGGTCAGGATACAATATTGTGCGATGATGCTGTGTTAGATTTGGGCAATCCTACGGTTGATGCCGACAAGTTTCAATGGAAGATAAACGGGATAAACGATGCCACAACGCCCACCCTGCAAGTCAACGATCCGGGTGGAGAATATGAGTTAATTGTATCCAAAGGTCCTTGTCCGTCGTCAGATAAAGTGATTGTTGGTTATACCACGGCACCTGATTTTGATCTGGGATGGAGTGACACAACTTTATGTGAGGCGACCTTGTTTAAATTTGATTTTTCGGATTTGAAATACACTAATTTCCTTTGGAACGATGGAACAAACGAATCCATTAAGGAGGTTAAAGAAAAAGGATTGCACTGGATGATAGCAACAAATATATGCGGTGCTGATAGCATTGGGTTCAATATTATAATAGACGAATTGGGTTGTTTTGTGAATTTTCCGAATGCATTTTCACCGAACGGAGATGGTATCAATGATATATTCCGACCTATAGGAAGGGTGCTTGAGTTTGTGGAGATGAATATTTATAACCGCTATGGTGAGTTGATTTTTTCAGGCCCGCCAATACCGGGCTGGGATGGAACCTACGGGAAATCAAATCCTGTGATGCCTGGTGTTTATTATTGGATGGTAACTTACAGGCAATTATCAGGTGGCTACCCAAGAAGATTTACCGAGAATGGAATTGTACATGTAGTGAGGTAAATGCTTGCTTAAAGATTTCAGACTTAACGTTTTAGGTTAAGCAGATGAAATCAATCAGAAGTTGTTTTAATCAGAGACCCAATCGTCTTGCGGTTTTCAGGGTATCAGCCACGCGTATCAAAATTGAATCAAAGGTATTATTCCCAACCATATTTGAATAGAATTTATGTCGGTTATGTTACTTTGAATTAGTTAAAGCATGATCTTCGATTTTTTCAGGCACTAATATTCGGAGAATTACATCCTTAATAATTTCACAAGCCTCGAGTAACTGGTCTTTAGTGATAACGAGCGGCGGGGCAAACCGTATGATGTGATCATGCGTTTGCTTGGCCAAAAGTCCTTTTCTCATGAGAGCCACACAAACATCTTTGGCGGTTTTGCCATTGCCAAAAGGTCGCACTACTATGGCATTAAACAGGCCTTTGCCACGCACCTCGGCGATAATGGGAGACTCTATGGCTTCCATTTCGGCCCGAAATATATGCCCGAGTTCCTCGGCATTCTGAGCCAGGTTTTCTTCTTTCAGAACTTCAAGAGCGGCCATTGCCACCGCACAGCCAAGTGGATTTCCGCCATAAGTTGAACCGTGTTGTCCCGGTTTTAATGTCAACATTATTTCGTCATTGCACAAAACGGCTGACACTGGTATGGTGCCACCTGAAAGAGCCTTTCCTAAAATCAAAATATCCGGTTTAACCCCTTCATAGTCACACGCCAAAAGCTTTCCGGTTCTGCCCAAACCTGTTTGTATCTCATCCGCAATAAACAACACATTGAACCGGGTACACATATTGCGTATCTCAGTTAAATAACCCTCATCTGGTACCACAATACCGGCCTCACCCTGTATAGGTTCCACCATAAAGCCGGCAACATTTTTTTTACTGAGAGACTTTTCCAATGCTTCCAAATCGTTATAGGGCACTATATCAAAACCGGGCATATAAGGTCCAAAATTTTTATAACTGTCAGGGTCGGTTGAACTTGACACGGCCGCAAGTGTTCGGCCCCAGAAGTTGCCTTCGGCGAAAACTATTTTGGCTTTGTTCTCCTCTATACCTTTAACTTGATAAGCCCATTTTCTACAAAGTTTTAAGGCGGTTTCTCCACCTTCTACACCCGTGTTCACTGGTAATACGCGGTCATATCCAAAATATTGACAGATATACTTTTCATAGGGCCCCAGAACATTGTTGTGAAAAGCTCGGGAAGTAAGGGTAAGTTTGTCTGCCTGTTCATGCAAGGCCTTTAATATTTTTGGATGACAATGCCCCTGATTAACCGCACTATAAGCAGCCAGAAAATCGTAATACCTTTTCCCTTCCGTATCCCAAACAAAAACACCCATGCCTTTTTCCAATACTACCGGCAATGGATCGTAATTATGGGCCCCGTATTCATTTTCAAGCTCGATGTAATTCATGCCGTTTGCAGTTTAATCACAAAGGTAACTTAAGTTTTTCAAATGCACGTTCAATGGCTTTGCTCACAATAAAGGGTCAGGTGGTATTTGTGATAAAATCTACCGAATTTCGTTTCCTGAAAGACAGAGATGAAGGCCATATTAAATATGTTTTGTTTATTGACCTTGTTATTCAATCCAATGGCTTCAATTGGTCAAGGCCTGAGGACATCTTTTCACATTCCACCACAAATTCAGGTCAATGATTGGCAAATGCTCGTGTCGGAGCATTTTGTTATTTATTATCAAAGTGAATTTATTGAAACAGCACATGAAGTTCTTGGCATTGTCAATTCGGTTACGCCATCAATTGAGAATATTCTTGGATTCAGGTTAAGCAATCGTCTGTCCATAGTTATATTTCCTTCGGCAAAAGATCTTAACCAAAGTGCTTTTTTTTCTAAAGAATTATTGCCCATACAGCAGAACCCGGGCGGAACCACTGAAATCACGGGAAATTCATTTGCTGTTTTTCACGATGGAAACAGAACTTCTATCATCACACAAGTAAAAAAAGGAATTGCAGATATGCTTATTCGCGAAATGCTTTTCGGAGGAACCGTACACGAACGAATTAAATATGCTACTTTAATGCAGGTACCTTATTGGTTTTCAAGCGGATTGAGCCGTTATATAGTCAAGCCTTGGGATGCTCGGGATGACGATGCTGTGCGAGATCTTGTTTTCAGGAAAGGGTTTTTAAGAATTGGTGAATTATCGCCCGAAGAGCAAAGTCTGGTTGGCAAAAGTGTTTGGAATTATATTGCAGAGTTAAAAGGGGAGGTTTCTTTTCAGCGAATTTTGTATTTGGTTCGGCTGACACGAAAAGTAGAAAATGCCTTCACTTTTGTTTTTAATTGGAATTCCAGTCAACTGATAAATGAATGGCACGACTATGTGGTTGGAATTTATCTCAAAGATCAATTAAGAAAGCATCCGCGAAATCATGAAATGCGACCAAAAAAAAATGAAACACTATTGGATATCGGCTTTCTTCATAAGACAATGATAATTAGAACTATCAGAAAGAAGAATCGCTTTAGGTTGGATGTTTTTGATCATGTAACGAGAACAAACGAGCTTTGGTTTAAAAGTTCATTCAAACCCTTAACAGAAGATGAAAACCGGTTTCTGCCACTTTGGTCTGCCGATAAAAAAGGGGGCTTTTGGGTTTCAGATTTTGATAAAGGTGGATTTAAGTTACACTATTTACAAAAAGCAGGGGTGGTAGAGCGAAGTTTAGAATTAAGCGATATTTCATTATTATTAGACTTTGATTTTGATGCTACTGAAGAAAAATTTGTATTGTCCGTTATCAGCAAAGGAAAGAGCGAATTGTGGCTGCTGACAAAAGATGGGAAAAGAGAAATTCTTCATAGCGGTGTTGCAGGACTTTGGGATTTGAAATTTGAAGATAACGGATCTTCGTTCCTCTCAGTTGGCGATTGGCCAAACGACTCTATGGCTGGCAAAATGGCCGGCAAAATTTGGGAATCAGACATTTTTGAATGGAAACGTCAGAATGGGAAATGGACGGCAAACAGGCTCACCCACACGCCAAATACAAAAGAAGAACAGCCCTTATATTATGTGCCTGGTAAAATCTCTTTCCTTTCTGATGAAAATGGAATTTTCAATGCATGGTCTATGGATTTATCAACTAATGAAAAAATAAGACTTACCGATTATAAGCGAAATATTCTGAAAAACGAATACATTTCAGATGACCATCAGGTTGTTGAAATAATTACTATCAATGGACAGCGTGATTGGTATCTTTCACCTGGGGTAGATTATACTCCGGTTATTGAAGAATCAGCACAGACATCGGGTATCACTTATAACCGTATTAGATTTATGGATGGTTTTGCAGCATCAATTGTAAAAGTTGACACTATTGTAGCCGACACCCAAAACAATGTTTTACCCAAATCTTATTTTCAAACTGATTTTCCTTTTGAGGTTGATTTTATAGAAACGCTTCCAGACTCACTTTCGTTTGAAAACAAAACCAGCACAACCAATACCTTTCAAATTAAATATGTCCGATCATTTAAGCCCGATCAGCTTATTTTACAAATTGATAATAGTTTTGTGAATACCACTTATGTTCCGGCCATGATGAAGCTTGAAGATGCTCTCGTCATTCTGCCGGGTCTTAATTTCTCACTACGCCTGAGAGAATTGTTGGGAAACTACAACATTACAATGGGTGCGAGGGTGGCCAGAAATTTTAACCATTTTGATTCTTATGTATCCGGGCGGGGAAGTTTGAAGAAAAAGGCGGTTCATGTTTATCTTTACCGGCAGTCGAGAATCGTATTCCCAACCGATGGCTACAATAAGATAATTACAAACTCCGCTTCTCTCGCTGTTTATATGGCCCAAAAAAGGTTCATGGCACTTCAAGTAAAAGGAGAGTTTAGATCGGACAATAAAATAGTGCTTTCAACCGATGACGAAACACTACGCCGTGGTGGGTTACATAGAATATGGCTAAGCCCATCAATAAATTACACCTTTAACAACACATTACCATACGGCATGAACGCATACAATGGCTTAAAAATGGTTCATTCATTTCAATATTGGCAGAATACAGCCCAAAAAGGAACCACCTTTGTCCTTGCCTCAGATGTGAGGATTGGGGTTAAACTCAGAAGCAATCTGTTTTGGATGAGTCGCTTTCAAATGGAAATTTCGGCTGGCAATATGAAAATGCTGTATGTGGCAGGGGCTATGGAGAATTGGTTGAAACCTGTCATTGACCAAAACACTGTATTAAGAACGAATGCGGCATTCATCCGCATGGGTTCATCTATCAGAGGTCTAAATATGAATGTGAGAAACGGCAACACGATGGCCATTATAAATTCGGAAATCAGATGGCGAATTCTTTCAGATCTGCTAAAAATCAATACCAGGATGGCATTTATAAATGATTTTATGATGACAGGATTCTTAGATGCAGGGAGTGCCTGGTACGGTGTTTCGCCCTTTGATATTACCAATCCAAACAATGTTCAAATAATAAATAGCGGGCAAATGGTAATAACGGTTTATAACCATAAGCAGCCATTTGTTCTGGGATCAGGCTATGGTTTCAGAACAAATATTTTCGGCTATTATATCAAATTCGATCAGGGCATTGGGCTTGATAACGGTAGGTGGGGTAAGCCAATAAAATACATTACAATTGGTCTTGATTTTTGATGTTTACAAAATGTAAATCATTTATGCAGGAATAGGCTTGAAGCCGCAAAGCATACAATTACATTTGCACTTCAAAATATTAATCAATTGACTAAAATACAATCAGCACTTATTTCCGTGTACAACAAAGATGGCATAATACCCATTGTTGAAGTACTGAAAAATCTCGGGGTAAAGTTATTTTCAACGGGAGGCACTCAGAAGTTTTTATCGGCACTGGGCTATCAAGTTACGGCAGTAGAAGATGTTACGGGTTTTCCGAGCATTTTTGACGGGAGGGTAAAAACGCTGCATCCAAGTATTTTTGGAGGTATTTTGTTTCGGAGAGATCATGCCGGAGATGTGAAAGAAAAAGATATTCATCAAATTCCCGCTATAGATTTGGTAATTGTTGATCTCTATCCATTTCAGGAAACAGTAAGAACTACGGCTAATGAAGCTGAGATCATAGAAAAAATTGATATAGGCGGCGTCTCTTTGATAAGAGCGGCAGCCAAAAATTTTAAACATACCTGTATTTTGGCCGACAAACGGGATTATCCATATTTTCTGGATTTAATGGTGAAGGCAAATGGTACAACGAATATTGAACAAAGGAAGAAATTGGCTCATAGGGCATTTGCCACCACTGCCAATTATGACAAAAAGATAGCGGCGTATTTTGAAGGAATTCGGGATAACGTGTTGAGATATGGCGAAAACCCGCATCAAAATGCTGTTTTTGTTGCCAATGCAGGCAAAATCTTTGAACAGTTGCATGGAAAGGATTTGTCTTACAACAATCTGCTCGACATGGACGCAGCCATTAATTTGATGGCGGACTTAAGAGTTTATCAGAAAGCTGCTTTTGCCATTATTAAGCACAATAATGCATGTGGTGTTTCAATAAATTCAAAATTAAAAGATGCATTTGTGGAAGCTCTGGCCGGAGATCCGGTTTCAGCCTTCGGAGGTGTTTTCGTAACCAATGAAATGTTGGATGAAGAAACCTCAAAAGAAATTGATAAAATATTCTTTGAAATTATAATCGCACCGGATTTCTCGAATGAAGCTTTGAAGGTTCTCAAACAAAAGAAAAACCGGATGATTGTGAAACTCCATTCATGGGATTTGCCCGAAAAAACAGAAAGAACAATCCTTAACGGGGTTTTGATTCAAGACAGGGACAGCAGGGTTGAAGTTAGCAAAGATGCTAAATTGGTGACCAAAAAAGTTCCAAAACCATCAGAAATGAGCGATCTTGAATTTGCCAATATTCTGGTAAAGCATACCCGTTCAAATGCAATCATACTGGCAAAAAACAAACAACTAATTGGCATTGGAACCGGTCAAACTTCGAGAGTTGATGCTTTGCATCAAGCCATAAATAAGGCGAAAAATTTTGGCTTTAATACCAAAGGTTCTGTCATGGCCAGTGATGCTTTTTTCCCTTTTCCTGACTGCGTTGAAATTGCAGGTGAAGCAGGTATAAAGGCGATTATTCAACCCGGAGGATCAATCAAAGATGATCTTTCAATAGAATATTGCAATGAAAACGATATAGCCATGTTATTCACAGGTTACCGTCACTTCAAACATTGAAAGTCGTGATTTTCAATATAAAAGGTTTATACCAAAAGTTGTTAAGTTTTTCAGCATATATTCAAAATTTTCTGTCTTTTTACGCTAATATTGCAAAGCGTTTATAATCAGTCAATTTGTTTTAATCAATAATGGGTTTATTCGATTTTCTCACACAAGAAATTGCCATCGATTTGGGCACCGCTAATACTTTGATTATATACAAAGACAAAGTGGTGGTTGATGAGCCTTCCATTATAGCCATTCGTCGTTCTACCAATGAAGTTATTGCCATAGGTAAAGAGGCACAGAAAATGCATGGAAAAACCCATGAAGATATCAAAACCATCAGACCCTTGAAAGACGGGGTGATTGCTGATTTTAGGGCAGCGGAGCATATGATTCGCGGTTTTATTAAAATGATTAACAAGGGCAAGAGGCTTTTTAGTCCGCAGTTGAAAATGGTTATTTGCATCCCATCCGGAATCACAGAAGTTGAAAAAAGAGCAGTTAAGGAATCTGCCGAAAGAAGTGGTGGAAAGGAGGTTTATATGATACCCGAGCCGATGGCAGCAGCTATTGGAATCGGGATTGATATTTCGGAACCCATAGGAAATATGATCATTGATATTGGGGGTGGGACTACAGAGGTAGCGGTGATTGCACTTTCCGGAATAGTTTCGGACAACTCAATTAGGGTTGCAGGTGATGCTTTCACTGAGGATATTATTGAATACATGCGTCGTCAGCACAATCTGATGATTGGTGAAAGGACAGCTGAGATGATAAAAATTGAGGTCGGGGCTGCATTGCCGGAAATAGACAACCCTCCGGTTGATTATCCGGTAAACGGGCGAGACCTGATGACCGGAATTCCAAAACAGATTTATGTAAGCTATTCCGAGATAGCCCTGGCATTGGATAAATCAATTTCAAAAATAGAAGAAGCTGTTTTGAAGGCTTTAGAGATGACACCACCTGAATTGTCGGCAGATATTTACCAAACTGGACTTTACCTCACCGGCGGTGGGGCAATGTTGCGGGGATTGGATAAAAGAATTGGAAGTAAGGCGAAATTACCGGTTTATGTGGCCGAGGATCCACTTAGGGCTGTGGTTAGAGGAACAGGGATTGCATTAAAAAATATTGAGCAATTCAAGACCATCATGCAGTAATAAGTAAATGCAGAATTTTTTCCTATTCCTGCGAAAATATTATCACCTTTTTCTCTTCATAATATTGGAACTGATAGCCCTTACAGCACTGGTAAAGTTCAACCATTATCAAAATGCTGTTTTTTATTCCACTGCCAACGAAGTCAGCGGATACCTTTATCAAAAGAAATCTGACGCACTTTCTTATCTGAGCCTGAAAGAGGAAAACAAAAGACTACTGAACAATACTGCCGTTTTCATGAATGATAGTCTTGATAATCATTTCATGATGTTTGGAACGGATTCTTTTCTGATGAACGATACGATGAAACGACCCTGGTTTAGTTTCTATGCCGCTGAGGTGATCAACAATACCGTGCATAGAAAAAGAAATTATCTGACAATTAACAAGGGTTTTGCTCATGGAATTGAGAAGCACATGGGTGTTATTTCTCAGGATGGCGTTGTTGGAATTGTAATTGATGTATCGAAAAATTTTGCCTTGGTCATGTCGGTATTACACGATCAGTTTCAGGTATCACCTGAGATTGCAGGAAGCAATTATTTTGGAAAATTAAAATGGGATGGAATGGATCCAAGAATGGCAAACATTGATGAGATTAGTCGCTATTACCCAGTTGAAAAAGGGCAGAGGGTGGTAACAAGTAACTTTGGAAGCACAAAATTCCCAAGGAATATCCCAATAGGAATTGTCGAATCTGTGAAAAAAAGTACTAAGAAACCATTTGCCACCATAAGGGTAAAATTGGCAACAGACTTTGGTCGGGTTCGCTCGGTGTATGTTATTAAAAATATATTCAAACAAGAGTTACAACAATTAGAGGAAAGGGTGGAAGATGAATAATATTTGGATCAGAACTATTTTCGGTGGCTTGCTCCTTCTGGCATTTCAGATTCTGGTGGTCAATGGCCTCGATATAGACGCTCACATTCATCCTCAGATATACATTCTACTTCTTTTGTCTTTACCTGTGAATCTGCCCCATTGGATATCAATAATCACTGGTTTTTTTGTAGGCTATGCTGTTGACTGGTTTTCTGATACGCAGGGATTGCACGCAGCTACTTTAACAATGTTGGCATATATTCGGTATGGATATTTAAAAGCGGCTATTGACAAAGATCAGTATATTGAAGGTATCCGACCAGTCTATGGTAATGTTGAAAATGTTTGGTATCTGGTGTATGTGAGCATTTTCAGTTTCATTTTTCATTTTATTCTCTTCATTTTAGAAGATTTTACTTTTAATCATTTTGGCGATACACTTCTGAAAATACTCTACAGTTCCAGTCTCTCGGTTTTGTTGATTCTTCTTATACAGTTTACGTTTAATACTAAGGTAAACAATGATTGATGGAATAGTCAGACGAAACATTTTTATCGGAATGATGTTGGCCGTGTCCTTTTCTTTCATGGCAAGGCTTTTTTATCTTCAGGTTATAGACAAGAGTTACACGGACTTTGCCAATCAGAATGCCCGCAAGGTACTTACAAAATACCCCGTCAGAGGGCTGATTCTGGACAGGAATAATAAACTCATTGTGTTCAATGATGTGGTATATGACTTGATGGTGAATACACCCACAAGGCTTAAAAATTTTGACACAGCCTATTTCTGTTCGCTTATGGAGATTGATCTCATGGAATTCAAACAACGGATTTTGAAGGCAAACCAGATGGCTTATCTGAGAAAGGGTGTTTTTAAAAAGAACCTGAATGCACCACAATTCGCTAATCTTCAGGAGAGTATGTATGCTTTTGGCGATTTCTTTATAGAAATGAGAACTGACAGAAAGTATGAATCGCCGGTTGGTTCACATGTTTTGGGTTACATTGGGGAGATTTCACGGAAAGAATTGGAGAAGCAAAATGATGAGTACTATTCCATGGGCGACTATGTTGGCAAGAGTGGCATGGAACAATTCTATGAAGACATATTGCGGGGTGTCAAAGGAGAGGAAGTTGTTTTGGTAGATCACATGGGCCGCATAAAGGGGGCCTTTGCTGAAGGCAGATTTGATACCGAGCCCGAGTCCGGGAGTTTTGTTGTGTCGAGTATAGACCTTGAATTGCAGGAGTATGGGGAATTATTGATGAAGGATAAGATTGGCAGTGTGGTGGCTATTGAACCATCCACCGGTGAAATATTGGCCTTGATTTCAAGCCCTTCTTACGATCCCAACATGTTCAACGTAAGAAACCGTGGCCTTTATTACCCTATTTTAGCTCAGGATAAAACAAAGCCGCTTTATAACCGGGCGGTAATGGCCATGTACCCGCCTGGCTCTGTTTTCAAGTTGGTTATGGCTTTGGTCGGGTTAGAGGAAGGAGTTATTTCTCCAGATACAAGATATACCTGTTACAATGGCTTTCGACTGGGGAATCTTTTTATCCGTTGTCACCCGCACAATCCTCAACCCGATCTTGAAATGTCCATATCCACCTCGTGCAATGCATATTACTGCAATGTTTTCAGGGCTGTGATGACACAGGAAAAATTTAAATCGCAACGCGATGCCTATGAAAACTGGACGAAATACATGTTTGATTTTGGATTGGGAAAAACACTTGGAATTGATGTGAACAATGAAACACCCGGAATTATAAAGAAACCGGAATATTTTGATAAAATATACGGTGAAGGAAGCTGGAAATATTCGAATATTATTTCGCTGGCCATAGGGCAGGGGGAGCTTGGGATCACGCCTGTTCAAATGGCAAACATCGCAGCCATTATTGCCAATAGGGGCTTTTACTATGTGCCTCATACCATTCGCAAATTTGAAAATGGAAAGAGAATACCAGCAGTTTACACAAAAAAACATTTAAGCCGCGTATCGGCCTATAATTATGAAGTAGTGGTGGAGGCCATGGCCAAGGTTGTATTGCAGGGAACTGCCGCGGGTTCTAAAATAAAAGATATAGAAGTATGTGGAAAAACCGGAACAGTTCAGAATCCTCATGGAGAAAATCACAGTGTTTTTATTGCCTTTGCTCCGAAAATAAATCCAAAGATTGCTATAGCAACGGTGGTCGAGAATTCGGGATACGGTTCTACCTGGGCCGCTCCCATTGCTTCTTTGATGATAGAAAAATACATACAAAGGGATTCTACCGACCGCAAGGCATTAGAAGAGAGGATAATGAAAGCCGGTCTGATTCCTGACAATCTAAAATGAGAGAAGAAAAGATATACAGTGGCAGTACCGATTGGCCGGTTATTATTCTATATTTAATGTTGTGTTCAATTGGAGTAATGAGTATCTATTCTTCAAGTTATGAAACCGGTGGCAGCTTGTTTGATTTCGGGACGAAATATGGCAAACAGCTTCTTTGGTTTGGTATTTCATTGGCTGCAGGGTTTAGCCTATTCCTTTTCGATTCGAGATTTTTTAATGTGTTTGCCTATTTGTTCTATGCGATTTTTCTTGGTTTGCTATTAATAGTTTTATTGGTAGGCCGTGAGACTTTTGGGTCTAAATCGTGGATAGAAATTGGTGGATTTAGTCTGCAACCATCAGAATTTGCCAAGCTGGGAACGGCATTGGCATTGGGGAGGTATCTGAGCGAATATGGAACCGATGTCAGAAAATGGTCTCACAGATTAAAAGCAATAATGATTATCTGTGTGCCTATGTTGATGGTTTTACTTCAGGGCGATGCCGGCTCTTCTTTGGTTTTTATGGCCTTTGTTTTTGTTCTATACAGGGAAGGGCTGCCCGGTTTTATTTTGGTGCTTGGATTCGGGCTAGCTCTTATATTTGTGTTGACCTTGCTTTTTGGACCCGGAATCATCACTATGGTTGCCTTTTTCATCTGCCTTATTTTTGCTTCATTTGGCTTCAGGCGAAAACAATTATTGGCTCTCTTGCTGGTTATAGTGGTAGTAGTGGCTGCCTGCTCTTTCAGCGTGCAATATGTGTTTGATAACGCATTGAAAGTTCATCAAAAAAAAAGAATACTGGTGACCCTGAAATTATTGGACGACCCAAAAGGATTTGGCTACAATGTAAATCAATCTAAAATAGCCATTGGATCCGGTGGATTTTGGGGCAAAGGTTATTTACAGGGAACCCAAACCAAAGGCGACTTTGTGCCAGAGCAAACCACAGATTTTATTTTTAGTAATATAGGTGAGGAATTTGGCATGGTAGGAACCTGGCTTCTGGTCATACTCTACACCATGCTGTTGGTAAGAATTGTGTTCATAGCCGAACGACAGAAAAACCGTTTCAATCGGATTTATTGCTATGGTGTGGCTTCCATCCTCTTTTTCCATTTTGCAGTGAATATAGGGATGGCTATAGATCTGTTGCCTGTTATTGGGATTCCCCTTCCTTTTTTAAGCTATGGAGGTTCATCACTGCTGGCTTTTACGCTGCTCCTTTTTCTTCTTGTCAGACTTGATGCCAACAGGGAGCATGAATTGGATACGATCGGCAAAAGTTAGACAAAGAGATCATCAGATCATATATTAATGAGTAATGGTCTATTTTTAATTTTAAATTTCTGATTATTTCTTTTACATCAAATCTCTCCTGACTTTTAAAGGAAGCCCTTTCACCACTTCGGCATAGCTATGGTCTATCCATTCTTTCACCAGAGCATCGGCCAATGAGCCATTCATTTTAATGGTAATCCAATGTTTCTTGTTCATATGAAAGCCGGGTGCTACCTGAGGAAATTCTTCCCGAAGTTCAAGGGCCTTTTCGGGATTGCATTTCAGGTTAATGCTTTCAAAAAGGTTAATGTCTGCTAAAGCAAACATTTTTCCGGCCACCTTAAAAACAAGGGTGTTTTCATCAAAGGGTAAATCCTCAGTTGTCATTTTCTTGCTGAGGCAATATGCCCGGAATGCTTCCATATCCATCCGGCAAAAATAGAATCATGATTTGATAAACCGGTCATTTCAATCTGCACAGAGGACTCCGGGTGAAAGAACAGAAGAGTGATCAACGTATTAGTCGGTTAAAGTATCCCGATTACTGCAAAAAAAAAGCCCCTGGATTATCAGGGCTTTTTTTTGACTATAATGCGTTGATATTCTTAGGTTATTTATGTGCAATGGAATAATATTTCCCATCGGTGCTGAGATATACAGAACCGTTTGTACTCAAATTTCCACCGGTAATTAAAAGCAATCCGGTGACATGAGGAGTTGCCATACTGGTTCCACTCATGGTCGCATAGGTGTTTCCTTTATATGTGGAAAGGATGCTTGCTCCAGGTGCGATGTAGTCCACAGGTGGCTGACCGTAATTGGACCAAGAAGTGAAGTTATCTGTGTTGTCCATAGCTGAAATCGTGACAATATAAGTACCATTCACTCTGGCAGGGGAAGAGTTATTAGCAACAGTTCCTTCATTACCTGCTGCCAAAGAAAACCAGATTCCCTTAGAAGCGGCGGATGCAACGGCATTATCAAGACTGGTTGATACCCCGCCACCCAGACTCATATTGGCGGCATCGCCGGCAGCCGCGTTGGCAGCAACATAGTCAACGCCTTTAATAACGCCAGATGTAGTACCTGACCCGGCATTGCTGAGTACTTTTACTGCAACAACAGAAGCATCGTAAGCCACACCAACTACACCGATAGAATTGTTTTTGGCGGCAATCGTTCCGGCAACATGAGTACCGTGACCATGGCCGTCATTTGCAGTTTTAGCCCCACTGACAAAGGACTTGCTTTTGGTTTGGTTGACATTCAGATCGGGATGATTAAACTCCACTCCTGTATCAATTATCCATGCGGTTTTGCCGCTACCGGAGGCATTGCCTACGCGGGTAACACCCCATGGCGTTGTTTGAGCAGGCTGAGTTACACCGCTACCTCCTCCACCTGGTTTAGCGTTTGCATCAAAATCATTTCCCAAAACAACCCATCTGTCTGGTTCAACAGAAGCGATATTTGGATTATTTAGAATGTCATTCAGTTGCTTGGCATTAAGTTTGGCGGCAAATCCTTTAACCGATGCACCAAAAGTGTGAATTATCGCTGTTTCAGGTATATGCATGCTATTCAGCATTGGAGTGGCGGCTTCTTTCACCGAGTTGATGATGTCATCGTAGGTCATGCCTTTTTTAAATGATTTTCCGATCTCTCTTGAGAATGTTTCGGAATAAACTGCAATGTACTGCCCGGGTATGATCTCCCCGTTTTGATATTTTACAGGCATTTGATTGTTTCCGGAAATGTCGTAAGCTCTTTTCTCAGGTCTGTCTTCTGAACATCCAGAAATCGTTAAGGCCAATGTTCCGGCTGTAATAAATAATAGGTTTTTAAATTGTCTCATGGGTATAAGTTTATTTTCGATTCAAATGTAAGACACATTTATCACAAATAACGGAAACTCGAAAATAAACCGGATACCATACTTTTGGGAATTAGTGAGCAACACTTATTCGTATTGGACTGTTCCGAAGGCTAAAAAATAACTTAAAGCTGATAGGCCGCCATATTATTGATTTAATTCCGCCTCAACATCTTCGAAAGGCAATTGTTAAGTTTCATGCAGACAAGTACTGTTATAAATATAAAAAAAACCGCGATTATTATTTGCATTATTTCTGGTCAAACGGTTCGAATCATTAAGTTTTTAATTATTCCATTGGAAGAACAATTCCTATCACAGAATACACATGAAACTTTTGACCCGGAAGCCTATAACTTGGTGATTTTGTAGGTTTGAACCTTTTGTCCTGAAGTAACCCGCACGATATAGAGTCCTTTTTTGCAGAACGAAATATCAACCGGTGTTACAAAATTTTGATTGCCATCCGGATCAAATTTCATTTCTTTCACAATGGTTCCAGCAATATCCATGATTTCAATTTGTATGCCATCGGCAACCGAAGTGCGTGTGATATCGAGTGTCAACTCTCCAGAAGTTGGATTGGGATATGCCTGTATAGTTATTTTCGCAGAGGCAAAATCTACCACTTTGGTTTTACTGTATTCATATTTCCCGTCATAGTCCACTTGTTTCAGCCTGTAATAATTGAGTTGAAAAGGTTTGTCATCCGTAAAATCGTATTTAATAATTTCGGAGCTGTTGCCATTCCCTTCAATGCGACCAATCTGAGTCCAACTTTTAGCATCACCGCTTCTCTGAACCTCAAAATGTGAGTTGTTGATTTCGCTCGCGGTAGCCCAAGACAACACGGCTGCCTCACCTTTAATTTCCGTGTTAAAATAAATCATAACGACTGGTAAGGGGCTTAAAAAAGGAACAGCATCATAAAAATTAATTGAGTGTAGTCGGGTACCGGAAAAGGTGGCACAATTTCCTCCATCGCAACATCCACCCAATTTAATGGTAAGCGAATCGGTGTTGGTATAATTGCAACTGGCAATGTACTTTGTCTCTGTCAAATCAATATCCGGAACATTAGAAACCGGCCCTTTGAAAATAATATGAGGTGGACTGGAGGTTATAGTTAAGGTTGTATTACTTTCAACGCTGTACGATGCAGGATTATCAAATGTATTGTATTCTCTGACCTTACTGGCATCGCCATCAATGTCTATACCTTGTGCTTTGAAGGATGAAAGTGTGAGCCGGGCGTTGGTACTGGCATTGTAAAACCTAACCCTGAATTCAATTCCCCAGCAATTACCGTTGGTTTGCGATCCGTTGACAATTGGTTGCCAAGCTTCGTTGGAACCCAATTCTGATTGATCTATAGTTTCCAAACTGGCCCCACCGGTAATGCCGATGATTTCAATCACCGCTTTTATGGTGACTGACTCAGCAGTCCCAACATTGTTCCATGTGTATTTGGCTCCGACATTTCCTGGGGTTCCGGATATGGATGGAGTTCCTGTAAAATTAAGTTGAACTGAACCATCGTCTCCCTCAATACCAAAAGGGGAGAAGGTGCCATTGTAATCATAATAAATAATAGTCGCAGTTGTGTTACCGCTAATATTTTCTTTTTGGCCGCTTGGTCTTTCCCAGCTTGTTCTATAATGCAGCAACTGACAAGGTTTATTTCGGTTAACTGAAAGCTCACGGGTGGAAGACCACTGAAATTTAATATCAACATTAGACCCACCGGAGTCGTCTTCCGTTATATTCCACATGGCTTTAACAATATTGGCCGTAATTGCAGTACCTGTTTTTGTGCCGTTGGTAGTAATGACGCTGTCAACCCGTAAACTGAAATTATCAGTTGTATGGCTGCTGTTAAAAGTAAGTGCTACCGGTGAGTATCCCGCAGTTAGCGGATTTAAACCAACGGGGAAAAATTTAGTGCTATTGGCAGTACAACTCATCCATTTAAAAACGCCGGTATTTCCGGTATAAACGAATGCAGAACTACTGCCACCAAAAAGTGTTGAACCTGATGCCATTACAATATTGTTGTCTTCAAGAGAAATGATGCCATCTGTCAAGGTCAGAGCAGAGTTTATCGTAATGTTTGTCTCAAGAGCAATTTGAGGACTATTGACGTAAGTATTGTTAATGGTCAGACTATCAAAGGTTGTCGGACTGGTGCCGCCAATTATTTGTGTGCCACTTCCAATGAAAGTAACCAAACCGGAACCTTGGGTAAAGGTTCCATTATTGGTGAAATTTCCTCCGATATTCAGCCTTGGGTTATTTGTTGATCCCAGATAAGAGGCACCTGTTTCTATAACTAAATCTTTCGAAAGTGTAACTGTTCCAGAGCCAATTATTTTGGAACCGGAGGTCAATGATAGGTTATCGTAATCCGTCCTAGCAGTAATTGTTTGGGTAGAGGATGCCGTATATTGAATGTTTGAATTGCTCCCTAATGAGATCGTTGGTGAATTCGTAGATTTAATTACGGTAGATGTAGAACCCGAAAAACCTGCGGTATTGGCCGTTTGAAAAACTCCGTTGATTGAAGCAGTTGCAGAAGTTCCAAAAGCGATAATGGACGATCCGGCATTCATGGTTGAACCATCAGCCACTGTCAGGGTTTTCGAATTGGATAATGAAATGGCATAGTTTCCGGTCGCAAAGGAACTTGCAGTTAATCCATCTCCAACTGACAGGTTTCCAGAAACAAGCGTTGATGTTATAGCCGTACTTAAGGTTGCCACTGCAGAATTGGAATTTTTAATGGCAAGATTGTAATAACCGGCCGTCGGGAAATTGATGGTTTGTGCAACTGTGCCAATATAAACAACAGTACCCGTTCCTTTAGTGAAGCCGCAGTTTTGTGCATTAAAAGAACCCCCTAAACTCAAAGTACCTGCCCCTCCTCCCATATCTATCTTATTATTTGTTGTAGTTCCAGCAATTACCACTAAATTTCCTGTAACTGTAAGTGTACCAGTGCTAAGGTAAATTTTGACAATTCTGGTTGAGGTGGTATTTGTTCCCGCCATGGTAAGAATACCACCGACAGAAACTTTGCCGGCATTCACATTTAAAGCGTTAGTTGTAGCTCCGGATGATCTGTTGATGGTTAAATTACCACCTACGTTAAGTTCCGCAGTGGCATCAGACAGTGAAAGGCTATTTGCGGTGGCAAAACTACCCGAACCTATGGTGATGGTTGAACAGGCGGCCTTATAACCAGCGGGAATGGTTACCGAACGAGCCGTTGAACTTTCACCAATAATGACTACATCACCTTCCACAGGAATAGAAGCACCCGAGCTACCTCCAGAAGTAGCTGACCAGATAGATGTTGAATTCCAGTTTCCGCTGGCTACAGCATATCTTGTGACACCGGCTGCAAAAGTCTTTTCAGATGGAGCCAGATTACTGAAAATAAAGAAAATAATACCGAGTAATAAGGCTGCGACAACTGAAACAATTACAATTTTGTTTAGGCGAATTTCGGTGATTACATTAGGTTCGTTGTAAATTGACATCGTGATTAAAGTTAGTAGTAATTAATGGCACTTAATGAAGTGTATTTGGTTATTCCTTCCCGTTTATTATTTTATCATCAGTTTAAATGTTTCGGCTGTTGATTGAGTGTTTAACCTGATGTAATGCATACCACGGGCAAAACCTTCGGTGGCTAGGTTTGTTATTTCGAGCATTCCCAATTCCATTTGTGTGTGATCAAACTGGGTTATGATGTTTCCTTTGACATCAATCACCATTATTTGATATTGGCCTGCCGGAACATTTGAAATATTTAATTGGGAAGTCTGACCGAAGTTAACCAGTGAAGGGAAAAGCACTTTTTCGGCCATTTCTTCCTTGTCTGATTTAACAAAAATTGTCTTACTATAGTTGAATTTTCCGTCAAAATCAAACTGCTTCAACCTGTAATAAGTAGAGGATGAAATACTTTCCTTGTCTTTATAGGCATATGTTTGAATTTCTTGTGAGTTCCCATTGCCTTCTACACGACCGATTGCCTTGAAGGCACCGGTAGAAGGGGCTTTTTCAATAATGAAATGACTGTTGTTTTCTTCAGATGCAGTCTTCCAGTTCAAAGTAACAAAGTTTTCTTCAACCTCTGAATCAAATGAAAGCCATGTTACAGGAAGAGGCCCTGCAGAAAAACCGTCTGATTCTCCGGTTGCATGCACAGGTCCTGCAATCGAAAATGGCCCAGCTATTTCATATTCATCATCGAAAATGATTTCTGAACTGGTGTTCCCTCCTGTTATCACCCCGCCTGACATAACTTCAACCACCCCAGCATTTCCGTCAAGGGTCAAATCTTTGCCGTTGTTAAACTTTAGGGTGCCATAGACTTTGATAGTGTCTATGTCATCCCGACTTGAATTAACCGTAACGGTATGACCTGAAAGTATAATATATTTTACCGGGATTCCTGAACCGGTCTCTGTCCAGGTAGAAGTTGCAGTCCAATTACCGGTTTTTTTTGAGGTAAAAACTGTCCCACCACCATCTGCAAATGTCTTGGAAGATGGCAGAAAATTACCGGCAAAGAAGAAGATAGTTCCGAGTATTGCAGAAATTATTGCAGATACGATTACAATTTTTGCCAAACCCAACTCTTGCCTTACATTTGGCTCGTTGCGTAATTCCATAAATGTAGATTTTAGTAATTAAAGTAGTAGTAGTTCGAGTTGTTAAAACTCTAAATGTGACTCAAAAGTAGATAAAATATTCCATAATGTGGAAATATGACAATTCATTTGTGTAATTTAGAATGATTAAAAATAAACTATTGGTTACAAGGGAGAAGATTTGGTCTATACGAAATGTGCAAATAATCTGAAGTATGGGAATAAAAAAGCTTAGATACTACTTGAAAAAATCAGGTCATTTTTGCTAATAACATCCGAATCGCTCATTAATACACAGCGATCCATAAAAGCAATAAGCTCTCTGACATTGCCTGGCCATGGGTGTTTTAGCAAAGCTTCTCGGGCAGATTCATCAAGTGTTTTTGCCGGTACATGGTGTTTTCTTGTGAATACATTCAAGAAGTGATTTGCTAAGACTATGATATCATTTCCCCTGTCTCTTAACCTCGGCAGGTGAATGAGAAATCCCTGAATCCGGTAATACAAGTCTTCGCGGAATTTGCCGAGTTTTACCTGTTCACTTAAATTTCGATTGGTTGCAGTTACAATGCGTACACTTAATGAAATCATTTTATTGCTTCCCAATCGTGTAATTCTGCCATCTTGTAAAACCCTTAAAAGTTTGGTTTGAAGAATAATGTCCATTTCACCTATCTCATCAAGAAACAAGGTACCGCCATCCGCTTCTTCAAATTTGCCTATTCTTCGGGAACTGGCCCCCGTGAAGGCTCCTTTCTCATGGCCAAATAACTCATCTTCTACCAAATGATGGGGTATCGCAGCAAGATTTACCGCGATAAAAGGTTTCTTCCTTCTTTCAGAATTGAAGTGAATAGCCTCTGCTACTAATTCTTTTCCGGTTCCATTATCTCCGGTTATCATTACAAGAGAATCTGTTTTTTCTACCCGTTGAATGAGCTTCATTACCTTGTATATTGCAGTACTTTCTCCCACAATATTTGAGTACTTGCTCCGATCATGCAGTTCTTCACGTAAGACTTCCACTTCTTCCTGCAAAACAATCTGATCTACAGCATTTTTAATGGCATTCCTCAATTCAATAACCGCGTTGTCATTCTTAACAACGTAATTTTTTGCACCATTTTTATATGCTTCAACAACTACATTGACATCTTCCTGACCGGAAACCACGATGGTTGCAATGGAAGGGTAAGAAGTTGTTATTTTTTGAAGAATTTCCAAACCCGACATATCAGGAAGCATATAGTCAAGGGTGATTATGTCTGGGTTCTGACCCAGGTTATCCAAAAGATCCTGACCATTATAAAAAACTTTTATTTCGTAGTCCATATCTTTCAATGAATGCTCAATGGCAGCAGCATACATCATATTATCTTCAACAATAAATACTTTAGGTATCATGTTTTAAATTTTTAGAATTACAAAGCTAAGGGATATTGATAGGGGATGCTTTCTGAAGAGTGGTTCGCTCCACGCTTATTTTTCAACCTACTGAACGGAATAATGGATTTAGGGTTTATAAAAACAATGTCTCAGAACTTTACGAAATTCTGCTCCAGTCTTTTCCGGGGCTTTTTTGATTGAGGTAGTTGACTAATGGTTGATTAGATGCATGTTGAAGAAGAGGATCTTCGGATAAGATTTGTTCGGCTTGAAACCGGGCGACTTTAAGCATTTCTTCATCATCAACAATACTGGCTATTTTAAGGTCGGCTATTCCGCTTTGCTTGGTACCTTCAATATCACCCGGGCCGCGAAGTTTCAAATCTAGTTCTGCTAGTTTGAAGCCATCATTGGTGGAAAGCATAGCCTTGATTCTTTCTCTGCCGTTATAACTGAGTTTTTGGCCACTCATGAGAATGCAATAGCTCTGATCACCACCGCGGCCAACTCTACCTCTAAGCTGATGCAATTGCGACAGTCCGAAACTTTCAGCATTCTCAATGAGCATCACCGTAGCGTTTGGTACATTAATGCCAACTTCTATTACGGTTGTTGAAACAAGAATGTGTATTTCTCCTTTTTTGAAACGGGTCATAATCATTTCCTTTTCATGAGCTTTCATTCTTCCATGAATAATCTCCACCTGATATTTTGGACGTTTAAAGAAATTAGACAACAATTCGAAACCATCATTGAGGTTTTTATACTCCAGTTTTTCGGAATCTTCTATCAAAGGGAAGACGACATATACCTGTCGTCCTTTGTCAATCTCTGTTTGAATGAATTGAAAAACTTCCATTCTACGGGCTTCATTTCGATGGGCAGTGATGATGGGTACTCTGCCCAAAGGCATTTCATCAATAACTGAAACATCTAAATCACCATAAAAAGTCATAGCCAAAGTACGTGGAATTGGAGTGGCAGTCATCACTAAAATGTGGGGTACCTCCTCACTTTTATCCCACATACGGGCTCTCTGGGCAACGCCAAATCGATGCTGTTCGTCAATAATGACTAAGCCCTGCCTTTTCATTTTCACCTTGTCTTCAATCAACGCATGAGTGCCAATCAGGATTTGAATGGTTCCATTTTCAAGGCCTTCATGAATGCGTTTTCTTTCAGCAGACTTTGTAGAACCGGTTAACAAAGCACATTGCAAACCCACTTTTTCCATTTCAGTATGCATGTTGTTAAAATGTTGTGAGGCCAGTATTTCCGTTGGGGCCATTAGGCTGCTTTGTGTGCCGTTGTCTGCCGCAATCAGCATGTTGAGCAAAGCAACAACAGATTTGCCGCTTCCTACATCACCCTGCAACAAGCGATTCATTTGGCGACCTGTTTGGGTGTCTTGCCTTATCTCTTTGATCACTTTCTTTTGGGCATCTGTCAGCTCGAACGACAAAACGTCCTTGTAATATTTGTTAAAATATTCGCCTACCACGGCAAAACGGATGCCTTTTAAAGTCCGTTTGTTGCGGTTTTTTATGCGGACAATTCTCATTTGGAGTAAAAACAATTCCTCGAACTTGATTCTGTTCTCGGCACTGATTCTGGACTGATTGTCTTTCGGAATATGAATGTTTGTAAAAGCCGCTTTTCGCCCAATGAGTTTGTGGGCGTCCAAAAGAGATTTAGGAAGGATTTCAGGCACTTCAAAATTGGGATGATTGATAAGTGACGAGATGAATTGGTGGATTGTTCTGCTTGTAATGTTTTTTGTCTTAAGACGCTCTGTAACATTGTACACAGGTTGAAATCCCTGATGTTTTTTCTCCTGGTCGGTAGTTTCCATTTCGGGATGAACAAAACTGATTTGGTTTTTAAATAAATTTGGCTTGCCGAAAACTATATATTCCTTCCCGGCTTTCAGGTTTTCCTTTACCCACTTTTGTCCCTGAAACCAAACCAAATCGCAGTAGCCGCTTTCATCTTTGAACAAAGCCGTCAGTCTCTTCCCTTTGTCTTTGCCTGTTTGTTCTATCTTGCCCAAAATCCCTTTGATTTGGATATATGGTTGGTTGCCATCGAGATCCTGTATTTTATGCCAAACAGATCGGTCGATATATCTGAACGGAAAATGATACAAGAGGTCTTCGAACGTATATATTTGAAGTTCATTTTTCAGAAGTTCGGCCCTCATTGGTCCCACCCCTTTGAGATATTCAACAGGTGTATCGAGAAAATCGTTTCTGCCCGAATGGTTCACTTGTATAATTTACTAAGCAGGGCTCCTATTTCCATCATCCAGGCAATGCCCATGTGAACGATGATGCCACCGGCTATACTCCTGCTGTAATAGGCTATAATACCCAAAAGCGTTCCTCCAAAGAAAGAACTGATGGTTTCGCCAAGGGGTTTTCCAAAATGAATGAAAACATAAAAAGAGGCCATGGGCAAAATGACTGATGGGCCCGCTATAGCTGCAAATGCCAGAATGAGAAATCCGCGGAAAAAAAATTCAATGAAGATAAAATCAATGCCATACAGAAATTCGTAAAGTACAAAGAATTTGTGATCAGGCTGATGACCAAATGTGAGGCCCGGCAATTCGCCTCCCCTGGGATAGGTTCCCAAAAAATCCGATTGGAAGGACGCCCATGCAATCAATGGAACCATTACCAACAACATAATCAAATAGGGGCGTGTATCGTAGTTTTTTAGAGTAAATCCATACAATGGTTGATTTTTTCGATCAGTAAAAAACCAATACGCAGTAATTGGAATCAGAATAATCAACATACGAAAAATGGTTTGTATAACCCTGTACCAGTAGATATCGAGCCTCTCCTTCTGTACCAATTCATAAATAAACTGACCGTAAATATGCGAACAGGAACGAATAGTGAAAATGCTCAAAGCAAAAATGACAAGGAACCAAAACTTGGGTTCAGAAAGGTGTTCCAGCTTACCTGTGATTAGAGCTTGCAACAAAAACGACCCGATAAATGGAATGGCATATAGCAGAAAATAGTAAAGGAAGATGAAATTGTTCCATGCGAGTTCGTCAGACTTTGCCTCAAGAAAGGGATGAAAATAATTAAAATACACACCTGTTGCCGAAAAAATCATAATGGAAAAAAACAAAACAGGCGAGAATTGTTCGTGGTAAAACTGTTTGAGGTACGAAATAACTTTTTTCACGGTGCCAAATTTTGCATTCGCAATTTTAATATAAGTCGTCATAAATTCATGTAAATTTCAATTTCGGCCTCGTGCTCGATATTTGATTGTATTTCGATTACTCACAATTTTATTCTATGTTTATTTTGGATTTTTACCAGATATCAGGGTTCGGAATTTATGCTTCAACTCATTGTATCGTTCGACGGAATCAAAAAATATTAAATAGCCCCTTTTGCATTCGTTAATAGTGGCAGAGAGCAAATATTTGTCACAAACGGATAATCTTGTGAAAAAGGGGCTTCTCCTATCCAGAGGAGAAAAAAGCCCCAAGAGTTTAGCGTCACAAGCCGATTTGCTTTTTAGCTTACGATTCGGGTATATACTTCAGGCGTTTTGCAGACGACCGGGAAAAAGCACGTTCTATCATTGTACGACCTATTTTAAAATGCAATCAGTCGTATGATTCTCCACAAGTATGATTATTTTTGATTAGGAAGCCTCAATGACGACTTAGGATGTGTTGCATTCGAAGCTGAAATTTTAAGGAAATTTTATAATACGGGTTTGATAAACAATTATTTTTTATGGCATGAATTAACATGGGGATATAATGCACTATGGAACAATATTATGTGTTTTTTTTATTCCAAAGGCTTTTGAAACAATTTTGTTGGGGCTTTGTTCTTGGTGGGTTTGTAAATGGTGAAAATTTTGTTCTTCTGTGACTTTTATCATTCCCCTCTTGAATCAATCCTTGCAATTTTGAAAAAAATCATAGTTGCAAATGTCTTGTAAATGAAAAAACCACTCTTAGTAAAATATGTTCTTCCATTTATTCAGTGGTATTCCCTGATGATTCTTATAGCCATCGGGATGGATTATTTGTTGCATCTCTTCGATATGGTTTTCATTGGTCGTTATCTGGGTTATTGGGGAACATTCGCTATTGTCATTTCCTTTGCCTATTCGCTTCGCAAACGAAAAGTTATCAAATTTGGCTCTCCCAAAAACTGGCTGACGTTTCATAATTATTTGGCATGGGCGGGTTCAATAATGTTACTTGTGCATGCCGGAATTCACTTTAATGCCGTGTTGCCTTGGCTTGCCATACTTACCTTGCTGAGTGCAGTGGCAAGCGGACTGGTTGGTAAGTTTCTTTTAAAAAGGGCTTATGAATCCCTGAATGAAAAACGATATTTATTGATCAGACAGGGTATGACTAATGATGAATTAGGCAAAAAACTGTTTTTCGATTCGATCACAGTAGATATGATGAAGAAATGGAGGGTTGTTCATTTGCCGGTTACCTTACTGCTGCTTATTTTGTCATTGATGCACATCATTACCATAATTATTTTCAGTAAATGAGAACCACCGTAGTAATGAGCATTGTCCTTTTGTGTCTTGGACTCATGTACCGTTTGCCACAGGTGATGATAAACCCGGGACAATTAATTGAAGGACATCAGAAAATAAAAGAAAAGTGCCTTACCTGTCATGTTCCTTATAAAGGTATTGGGAATGACAAATGCATATCATGCCATAAACTTTCGGAAATAGGGAAAGAATCGATGTATCAAACCCTTAAGAACAACAGAACTGGCAAAATTTTATTTCACAAGGGTCTGGCAAATCAAAAATGCAGCGGATGCCATACCGATCACAAGGGCAGATATCCGGAAGCGTCTGTCAACAGCTTTAACCATGAAATGCTTGGAACAGCGAATCGAAACAATTGCAATAATTGTCATGGCAAACCACTAAATGACCTTCATAAACCTTTATCATCAGCCTGTCATAGCTGTCACAAAACAGCGGGATGGAAAACGGACCTGTCATTTGATCATGAAATGATTCATGGTGCAGATAAACGTAACTGTGCGGGATGCCATAAAAAACCAGATAATGACTATCATCAGTTTATTAAAAGCAACTGCGGAAAATGTCATAACCTAAACAAATGGAAGCCTTCCTCTTTTGATCATTCAACTTATTTCCGACTGGACAGTGATCATCAGACAACATGTAAAACATGTCATCAGAACAATAATTTCAACACATTCACCTGCTATGGTTGCCATGAGCATTCAGAAAGAAATATAAAGGCTGAACACAATGAGGAGGGAATATACGGTTTCAACGATTGTGCAGGGTGTCACAAAAGTGGTGATAAATATGGCATCAATATGAATGGCAATGAGGGTGGGCGGTTGAATCAAAAAGAAAATAATAAAGCAAGGGAGCAACATCACTCAGAAGAGGATGACGATTAGACCCTTTAATTATTTCCGGTCTGTAACAATTTCAGTGTCATATTTTCAATTTATTTCAAATAAATTACGAGAGTCAGACTAAACAGATGGGAGTTTAGTTATATTCAAAAATAAATCTGCGTCAATTAAAATAAATCAAAAATCAATTCCCTCAATATACTCGGTAGGGGTTTTGGGTTCGGCGGTGTTACAATCGAGCGGCACGATTATTTCAGTATCGGGTTTCTTAAATCCTTCTTTTGATATTTTTAATTTTTCGTCGTTGTAAATCTTTTTCATGAACATGCCAACTATTGGTAGTGCTGTGCTTGCACCTTGTCCCAATGCCATACTCCTGAAATGCACCTGTCTGTCTTCGGCACCTACCCAGCAGCCGCTAACCAAATCAGGGGTAATGGCCATAAACCAACCATCAGAGTTGTTCTGAGTGGTTCCGGTTTTGGCAGCTACTGGCACTGTTACATATCGTCTCAGGCGACTTCCTGTTCCTCCATCTACTACTTTTTCCAGCATCTTGAGCATCACATAGGCCGTTTGAGGACGCATGGCTTCTACCTGTCTTGGAAAAAACTCTTCAAGAATGTTGCCGTTTTTGTCTTCTATACGTGTAATGAAAATAGGTTCGGTCCATTCGCCATCGTTGGCAAAAGCACTGTATGCCCCCACCATTTCAAAAACCGAAACATCCATCGTTCCCAGGCAAATGGAAGGATAGGGCATGAATTTTCGCGTGTCAATTCCAAGCTTATCTGAGATATCCCTAACCGCAAAAGGCGATCGGGGTCCCAGTCTTTTCATGACTCTCGCGGTTACGGTGTTCAGTGATAGTTTCAAACCTGTGTACAAGGTGACTTCCGGGGCCGGTGCCTTTCCACTATTGGCTGGTGTCCATGTTTGCCCGTCTTCCAACTCGAGGGTCACAGGCCCGGTAGGTACCATTTCACATGGTTCTATTTTGTCGTCATCAAGAGCACGGGCATATACAATCGGTTTGAAGGTAGAACCCACCTGCCGGGTTGCAGTTTTGTTCACATGATCGTATTGAAAATGCCTGAGATTGATGCCACCAACCCAAGCTTTGATAAAACCGGTATGCGGCTCCATACTCATAAAACCGGTATGCAGGATTTGTTTGGAGTATTTCAATGAATCTAACGGACTCATCAGGGTATCCCTGTCTCCGTTCCAACTAAATATGGTCATGTGTACTTTCCTGTTCATGTAAAAGTTGATGGAATCCTCCCTTCCTCCAAACTTGTTTTTGAGATAAATGTATCTTGCAGTGCGTTTCATGTGTTTTGGGATATAATCCTTATCAACACGCCAAACCTCTTCTTCACTTCGCCAAGGTTCCGACTTCAGTTTTTTGGTTTCTTCGAAAAACTGTTTTTGCAAATTGGCCATATGCTCGGCCACAACTTCTTCGGCGTATTTCTGCATTTTTGAGTTGATGGTTGTGTAAATTTTCAACCCGTCGTTATACATGTTATAGCCTTTTTTTTCGCACCAGTCAGCAAGATAGTTTCTCAGGTATTCTCTGAAGTACGTGGCCAATCCTTTGTTATGAGTGGTAAGCTGATAATCGAGAACCAAGTCCAGATTTTTTAGAGAATCACGCTCCTCTTTGTTGATATAGCCGTATTTTGTCATTTGATTGAGGACAGTATTTCTTCGATTCACCGCTCTATCCGGATGATTTACCGGATGATAAATGGCTGATGCCTTAAGCATAGCTACCAAAACGGCAGCCTCTTCAACTTTCAGATCTTTGGTCTCCTTATTAAAAAACTTTTTGGAGGCAGATTTTATTCCATAACTATTTTCCCATGGAACCGTATTGAAATACATCAGAATGATTTCATCTTTGGTGTATCGCTTTTCCAGTGCTGTGGCTATAATCCACTCTTTGATCTTTTGCAACATCCGTTGAATATAATTTCGTCTTTCGGGATGAAACATGTTTTTTGCCAATTGCTGGGTTATGGTGCTTCCTCCTCCTTTTTTTCCCAAAAAAATAACGGCCCGGAACAAACTCCTGAAATCTATTCCGGAATGTTTGTAAAACCTTGCATCTTCGGTTGCAACAAGAGCATAGATCATGTACTTAGGCAAGTCGTTTATATTGATGTTTGTACGGTCTTCTTGCGAATATATCTTTCCTATTATTTTTCCGTCTTCTGAATAAATTTCGGAGGCCAGCTTGGTTGAGGGATTTTCCAATTCATTGATGTCGGGCAATTTGCCGAGCCAACCAAAAGAGGTAATCAAAATGATTGAAAAAAACAATAACAGGCCTATCCCGAAAATTTGCCAAAGCCGCTTAATAAGTATTGAGGTCAACGGTGATTTTTTAGATGCCACAATTTATTCGATATAGTTGGTTGTAAAAAACTCGAAGTAGTTGTCTTGTTTTTTATCTGCCAAAAGCACCTTGAAATTTGCCTCTGAAATATATAGGTTGTCGTATTTTTTCAAGCCAAGTTCATCAAAGAAAGACCCATTTTTTATAAACTCCACATAATAGAGCTCTGCATCTTTCTTGTTCGTAAAACTCTTGACCACTAACATTTGCGATTCGCCAAGCAAAGTTGCTACAATTTGAAGATTCTTGTTTTTGTATAAACGCTCGTTATAATCTGAATAGGCTATTTTCACCTTGTCAGAATTTACCCCTTCAAAAATAAGAAGATAGTAGTGGTTGGTTTCCGGGGCAAAGAAGTATTTCGGAGCCGCAGAGTCAAAGGAAATTTTATTTTTATTATCCCTCTTATTAAAATATTCCAATGTATTGTCAGAAGTGTTTGCCACCAAAGTTCCAGGGTACGTCTCTTTAATATTTCTAAGCAAGTCGAGATAGCGACTCAAAGAGTCAGTTTTAGCAACGCATAACGCATAAAGATAATCGAATTTGGCCTGAAGCGAATTGCCCGCATGTTTCTTATCGCAATGGATTTTTATTTGTTTGGCCTCCTGATAATTTCCGGCTTTGAATGCCACATACATACTGTTATAGGCTTCCAAAATTTCCTTGCCTTCACCTTTGTTTTCCAAAACATCCTTGTTATTAATCACCATATTAAATGACGACTTAGGATATTTCTCATTGAGTATTTTACTGTATTTAGCGACCATAACTTTATTTCCAATTTGATCGTAACATTTTATTAGATTGAAATAGGTCTCGGCTTCCAAATCACTTCCCGGATATTTGCTCAAAAGACTTTCGTAATAACTAATGGCCATTTCATACTCCTTCAAACTTTCATGATACACCTTAGCCGTCTGAAAAATGGCTTTTTCTATTTTCAGATGAGCCACCACTTTTGCCTGATCGCTGAACGGAATATTGGTGTAATATTTTTGCAAATCCTTCGAGACATCCTTGATAGCATTTTGTTGCTCCTGATCCTTGGATGGGTCATAACTCACTTGGTCAACCTTTTCTTTTTTTTCCGGTTCATCTTCTTTTGTTTTTTCAATCTCAATTTCTTTTGACTTTGCGGCAATCCGCCAGTTGTCGGTCAATTTTCTGTTGCCCCATTTTCTGGTAAAATCGGTAAATCCGCGTGAGAGGGATGTCGGATTATAAAAATACCAGTCGTTTCCCATTCCTGTTGGGGGCGATTGCCCTTGTTTATTTATGCTTTGATTTGAAGTTCCTTGAATATTGTTGGCATTATCTTCTTTCCGCTTCTTTTGTTCTTCTGCATCCCTTTCCTTTTGAGCTTTCCTTTCGATCATCCGATCCAGATCAGATTTGTCCATTTTCGATAATAGCAAAAGGCTATCCTGTGTTTCAATCGTCACGATCCCCATTATCAAATCACTCAGAACATTTTGCCTGGCAATTATTTGATCATAATTCACATGCTCTTCCGAAATAAACGCAGCGGTACTATCGAAATATGTCTGTGCCAGCGAATAATTTTTTGCTTCAAAAAAGATATTGGCCAAAGCCAGATATGAATTGGCTTTTTGATTGGTGTTTTTTGTACTCGACCATGCAGACATTCTGTAATATTGAATGGCTCCGGGCAAATTCCCATCCCCCTTTTCGAGATTGGCCAGTTCATAAAATATCTCATCAAAAAAATCAATATTCTTGTCATCGTTCAGCATCCGCTTCAGATATTTTCGGGAGCTTTTAGCCGTACTGCCGGGCAGCAATATTAACATACGCGACATGCCGAGATTTGCTTGAAATGCATAATCATAAGGAGGGTTCAGTTTCACTGTTTTCTCATAGTGGTAATAGGACTTCTTGTAGTTTGATTGCAAAAAATAGAGCTGCCCCAGAATGAAATGAACGCGGTATTTTTCATTTCTTTTTTTCATCAGAGGCAAGACTTTGACCATCATTTCGGACGCCTGCTTGTATTTCTTTTCTTTGATATAGAGGTTGGCTGCCGTTAAAAGCAAAGTTTTCTGAAGCTTCTTTGGAAATTTTATTTCCTGATTTATAAGTCCCAAAATTGATTCGGCGTCATTGAGTTTATTCTGTCTGATATAGGTTTTTAATACCCACAATTGTGCCTCAAAACGTATTTCATTCCTTGGATACTCACCGTAAACAAACTGAAACACTTCCAAAGCGGCAAAAAGGTCGTACTTGTAGAAATAAGATTTGCCCATGAGCATCCATGAATTGTCAACCCATTTGCATTTTGGATATTTCTGAATGACTTTAGAAGTCTTTACTTGTATCTCATCCATTTTGGGGAATATACCTTTTGAGGCAGCCTCGTCACCCTCCGGAAATACCTCAATCACTTTCCCAAAGTCGTCTTTATGTCCCTCTTCCAGCGTTTCAAGGGCATCCAACAGTTTTTGCTCACCATTGAAATAGATATTGTAATGAGCGACCATATTGTGCCAAACCTTCTTAAACTTCCCCTCTTTCTTTACCTGTGCACCGGCTGTGAATTGCCAGATTGAAAACACTATCAGCAATAAGAATTTATTAATCTTGTAATTCAATCCGAAATTTTATTGTTTCCCTATTAACTTTGAATTCGCAAAAATATTTTTTACCAACCAATAATAAAACTGTAAAACTAAGGCTTATGTCACGAATTAAGGACTTTTTTAAAAATAAAATCAGAGAACCATACCGGCTCATTGTAAGAAACGATGCTACGCTCGAAGTAAAAGTATCTTTTGTACTTACACCGCTGAATGTCATTTTACTTGCAAGTGGTACTCTGGTACTTTTCACCTTTATAGTATTATCTATTTTCATTTATTCGCCACTCAGTGAATTTATGCCCCTACAGGATGGGGATAATGATTTACGACAAAAAATTGAACTGCAAACCCGTCTCGATTCTTTAGAACGTAACAGCCGGATACTAAGCAAAGAGCGGGACAATCTGTTGAGTATTTTGCGTGGTACTCCCATCAAAGGGCTATTGAATGAAAGGGACTCCATCATAGTTACTGAAAACACAGATTTGGAAAAAGTAAATGATGAAGAAATAAAATATCGCAAAATGATGGAAGAAGACTTTGCCGGAGACCCTTTTTCCGAAGAGCAGAGTATTGCCGTAAGTACCCTCAACAATTTGGCTTTTTTTACCCCGTTAAGAGGCCATATTACAGACACCTTTAGCCAACACGAACATTTGGCGGTAGATATTGTTGCCGAAAGAAACGCTCCGGTTAAGGCAACTTTAAGTGGAACGGTCGTTATTAGTTCATGGACGCCTGAAACCGGACATGTCATGATATTACAACATTCAAATGATTTGATTTCCGTTTATAAACACAATTCTGTATTATTGAAAAAAGTAGGAACATACGTGAATGCCGGTGAAGTAATTGCCCTTGTTGGCAATTCAGGTGAACTCACCACCGGACCACATTTACACTTTGAATTATGGTACAACGGCAGTTCGGTAGATCCTCGAAATTATCTGACATTTTAAGACAAAAATTATGCTGATAGGAAAAAAAACTGAAAACCAACCACCATCCACAACTGCATTCAACGTGATAGGTGAAGGCACACGGATAGTTGGGGACATTAACTCTACAGGCGATTTGAGGGTTGATGGTATTATTGAAGGCACTGTAAACACCAAAGCGAAATTCGTTCTTGGCAACTCGGGAAAGGTGGTTGGAAACATCATTTCCAGAAACGCCGATATCTCAGGCGAGATAAAAGGAAACATCAGAGTCTCTGAATTAACTTTTGTGAAGACCTCAGCCAAAATAAACGGAGACATTGAAACCAATAAGCTCGTGGTGGAATCCGGTGGGGAATTTAACGGAAAATGCATCATGGGTAAGACCATCAAATTGGGCGAAATAAACCATGAAAGAATACCCCAACCGGCGGCAGAACAAGTCCTCGAAAACCAATCCTGAGTATCTTAGATATACTGGTTTAGGACTGCAAATTATTGGTGTGGTATTGGGTATGGCAATTATAGGCCATTGGCTCGACAAGCGATTTGAAAATGTGATTCCCGGATTCACATTATCCTTATCTTTGCTCGCTGTTTTCGCAATTCTTTACAAACTAATTAAGTCGGCTAATAAGAAATGAGAACCCCTTTTTCTTTCCCTGTCAAACTGCTTTTACTGGCTGTATTTATTGCGGGTATGATCAAACTCACTTTTATCTTTGTACCCAATTATAACCCAGGTGCATTCGTTTGGTATGCCTTGATTTTTTTTACGCTGCTCACATATATAATATATGCCATCGCTTCAATGGGTGTCAACAGGGGCAATAAAACTTTTATTTATACGGCCTTTGGAACCATGATCATCAGGCTTCTCGCTTCCTTGTTTTTCATCTTCATTTATTTGCTTGTCAATCAAGAAAAGAACCTTTCATTTATCATTTCTTTTCTCTCCTTTTATTTATTTTTCACAATATTTGAAATATATCATTTAGTGCGTAAATTGCGACCCGAAAAATAAGGAGGAATTGACAATACAAGCAGTTGAAAATAAGAAGTTTAGGTGTGGTTTGTTTGTGAAAAAAATCTTCAGTTTAATAATTTTAGTTGCCTTTTTAGTCGTTTCGTCAGGTGTCTTAGCCAACGAAGGTCATGCTGAAGGTGAGAAAAAGAAAAAATTCAATGCAGGAGAGATGATTATGCATCATATTTCGGATGCTCATGAAATTCATTTTCTGACTTTAAACGAGGGCAAGTATAATGAGAAGCATTTGGCAATATATCTTCCGGTTATTCTTTGGACAAATAAGGGATTTCAAGTGTTTTCAAGCAGTCATTTCTATCATAGTCGCAAAACTGATAAAAACCACGGGGGTACATTTTTTGGTTATAAAGAATTCGTGATGGCCCATGAGCATATTTACTATGCCAATGAAAACGGAGGTCTTACAAATGATGAGAAAGGGGAGATAGCCAATGCTCATCCTTTGGATTTGTCAATTACAAAAACAGTAGCAGGCTTATTGATTACAGGAATCATTTGTCTTTTGATTTTTGTTGGGGTTGCTAGAAGATATACCAGTGGGGTTCCTGACAAACCGAGAGGAATTCAGTCCCTAATGGAGCCACTCATTCTTTTTGTTAAAGACGAAATAGCCATACCGTCCATCGGCCATAAAAGTGCGGATAAATTTTTGCCTTTTTTACTCACCATTTTCTTCTTCATTTGGATTGCGAATTTGTTGGGCCTTATCCCGTTCCTCGGTGGATTTAATGTGATGGGAACACTTGGGGTAACGATCGTTTTAGCCACGATTGTTTTTATCATTACCTTGGTAAATGGCAATCGTCATTATTGGACCCACATCATGTGGCCTCCGGGCGTTCCAACAGCTATCAAATTCATTTTGGTACCTATTGAAGTAATGGGTATTTTCATCAAGCCAGCGGTTTTGATGATACGATTGACCGCCAACATCACGGCAGGTCACATCATTATTCTCTCGTTTGTGTCTTTGATTATGATATTTGGTCAGAACAGTGCGGTGGCAGGTTATGGTGTCGGAGTGGGTTCACTGATTTTCATGATTTTCATGAACCTGATAGAGTTGCTTGTAGCGTTTCTTCAGGCTTACGTGTTTACATTATTGGCGGCCATGTACTTTGGCTCTGCTTTAGAAGAGGCACATCATTAATCCGTAACTTTTTTAAATAACAACAAATTATATAAAACACATAAAAATGGAATTACTAACAGTATTGTTACAGGAAGTAGGAAATTCGGCAGCCGGTTGGGCCGGAGTGGGTGCAGGTCTTGCGGCCATTGGTGCAGGTATCGGTATCGGAAGAATCGGCGGTTCGGCATTAGAATCAATCGCCCGTCAACCGGAATCATTGGGTGATATCAGAGCCAATATGATCGTGGCTGCAGCCCTCGTAGAAGGCGTTGCATTGTTCGCGGTTATCGTTTGCCTGTTGGTAGTTCTTTAATAATGGTTTTGCCTTAGCCAAATTGCCAAGGTATTTTCGAATTAATAATCATTAAAAAGAAACAACTATGTTATCAGTAGGTTTAGGTACGCTTATATGGACATCTGTCGCCTTTTTGGTAGTGGCCTTTTTGCTCAAAAAAATGGCATGGAAACCCATTTTGAAATCTTTGAAAGAACGCGATGACTTTATTGAAAAGTCTCTGCAATCTGCCGAGGAAGCCAGGAAGCAAATGAGTCAGCTAAAATCTGACAATGAAAAATTGCTGGCAGAAGCACGGAATGACAGAGAAAAGATTCTGAAAGAAGCACGCGAAATGAAAGATAAAATCATCACTGATGCCAGAACCAAGGCTTCGGAAGAAGGTGATAGAATTGTAGCGTCAGCCAAGTCAGAAATTGAGAAGGAGAAAAACGCTGCCATGGCAGATTTAAAGAATCAGGTGGCCAGTTTGTCGTTGGAGATTGCTGAGAAAGTTCTTCGCAAGGAATTTGAAAACAAAGATCAGCAGCAAGCTTTGATCAGCGAGCAATTGAAAACCGCTCAAATGAATTAAGTATGTCGGAAAAACGCATCGCCTCCAGATATTCAAAATCATTGCTGCAAATGGCTTCTGAAGCCGGATTGCTGGACAAGGTGTATGCCGACGCCCGCGATATAAGAATTGCCATTCACCAAAGTTCTGATCTTCGGGTATTGCTACAAAGCCCGGTGGTTAACACAGATCAAAAGTCCACAATTTTGAGACAGATTTTCAAAGACCAATTGGAAATGACTAGGGAATTCGCTCTTTTTCTGGTCAGGAAAAAACGAGAAATGTTTTTAGACGCCATGTGCGAATCTTTTATCGAACAATACCATGAATTGAAGTGTATTGCAACCGCGAAAGTCATTTCAGCTTTTCCGTTGGATGCCGGCACTATTGAATCAGTAAAGAAATACCTGTCCGCTACATTCGGCAAAAAACAGATCATTCTGGAGAATGTGATTGACAAAACTATCATCGGCGGGATGGTCATCCATTACGAAGACCGCTTGCTTGATATGAGTATATCAAAAGAATTAAGAGAAATCAGAAAACAACTTATTTATAACTAATCATTATGGCTCAAATAAGACCCGACGAGGTTTCATCCATCATAAGAGAGCAATTGGCTCATGTAAAAACAAGTGCCCAATTAGAGGAAGTAGGAACAGTTCTTCAGGTAGGAGACGGAATTGCCCGTATCTACGGACTGACACAAGTAAAATCAGGTGAGTTGATAGAATTCGACAATGGAACACAAGCCATTGTTTTGAATCTTGAAGAAGACAACGTTGGAGCGGTTTTGCTCGGAAGTTCTGATGAAATAAAAGAAGGTGACACCGTAAAACGCACCAATCGTATCGCCTCTATCCGCGTTGGAGAAGGCATGTTGGGTCGTGTGGTTGATACTTTGGGAATGCCGATAGATGGCGGAGGCCCGTTAAAAGGTGAACTCTACGAAATGCCTTTAGAACGCAAAGCTCCCGGGGTAATTTTCCGCGAACCGGTGAAAGAACCACTTCAAACCGGATTGAAAGCTATTGATGCCATGATTCCTATTGGTCGCGGCCAACGCGAGTTGATCATCGGCGACAGGCAAACCGGTAAAACTGCCATTGCCATTGACACCATCATCACCCAAAAAGAATTTTACGCCAAAGGCGAACCGGTATATTGTATCTACGTTGCCTGCGGGCAAAAAGCTTCTACCGTAAAACAGGTGGTAAAAATCCTTGAAGACAATGGAGCCATGCCATATACGGTTGTGGTTGCTGCTTGTGCTTCCGATCCATCACCTATGCAGTTCTATGCTCCAATGGCCGGTGCCGCTATTGGAGAATATTTCCGTGACACGGGTCGTCCGGCTTTGATCATTTATGATGATTTGTCGAAACAGGCTGTTGCGTACAGAGAGGTTTCTCTGTTGCTCCGTCGTCCACCCGGACGTGAGGCATATCCCGGTGATGTATTTTATCTTCACTCCCGCTTGCTTGAAAGAGCCGCCAAAATAAACAGTTCAGATGCCATTGCACAATCCATGAACGATCTTCCGGAATCCTTGAAAGGCAAGGTAAAAGGCGGTGGTTCATTGACAGCTCTGCCCATTATTGAAACACAGGCCGGAGACGTTTCCGCTTATATCCCGACAAACGTAATTTCGATTACTGACGGTCAAATCTTCCTCGAAAGTGATTTGTTCAACTCTGGCGTTCGTCCTGCTATTAACGTGGGTATTTCGGTATCTCGAGTGGGGGGAAATGCCCAAATTAAATCAATGAAGAAAACTGCCGGAACCTTGAAACTGGATCAGGCACAATACCGTGAACTGGAAGCTTTCTCTAAATTCGGTTCCGACCTTGACGCCGCCACCAAAGCGGTTTTGGACAGAGGGTCAAGAAACGTTGAAATATTGAAGCAGGGACAATTCTCACCATTAAGAGTTGAGCAACAAGTGGCCATCGTTTACCTCGGAAGCAAAGGGAAATTGGGCAGCATTGCTGTTAACAAAGTGAGAGATTTTGAAAAGGAATACCTCGAAGTGTTGGATAAAAATCATCCGGAAACTCTGAGTGCTTTGGCCAAAGGTGATATAGGTGACCACGTGACCAAAGTACTGGAAGAAGTGGGTGCCGAAGTGGTAAAAAACTATCAGGGATAATAACTGAGTTAACCGGAGTACATGGCAAATCTAAAAGAAGTTCGTAAACGCATCAATTCTACCATCTCTACCCAGCAGATAACCAAAGCCATGAAGTTGGTTTCCGCTACCAAGTTGAGAAAAGCTCAACAGAGCATTATGCGTATGCGGCCTTATGCCGAGAAACTGCAAAATATGCTGATCAACCTTTCAGGAAGTGTGGATGACAATGCCCAGCTACAAACCTATTTCAAACATCTGGATGTAGAGAAAGTTTTACTTGTCGTTGTTTCTTCCGATAGGGGGTTATGCGGCGGTTTCAATGCCAATGTGGTAAAGACCACCAGAACCCTTTTGGCAACCAGTTATAAAAATCAGGCGGCCAAAGGAAACGTGAGCATCCTGTTTATCGGAAAAAAAGCCAATGATTTTTTCAAGAAAACCGAAATCGGGTTCAACCGCGATTTCATGGGTCTCTTTCAAAGTTTCGAAGCCGACAAAGTGTTTGAAGCAGGACAATACATCATTGACGAATTTCTGAAGGGAAATGTGCAGGAAGTTAGAGTTGTTTACAACCAATTTAAAAATGCCGCCACCCAAATCATGAAGGTAGAGAAAATGCTACCAGTGGAGTTGGAGCGTTTTGACGAAAAAGAAGCTACCCCGTTTCAGGCAGATTATATCTTCGAACCAAGCAAGGCTGAAATTCTGAATGATCTGGTGCCGCGTGCCGTAAAAACTCAGTTGTACAAAGCCTGCCTCGACTCCTTTGCCTCAGAACACGGAGCCCGAATGGTGGCCATGGACAAGGCAACAGAAAATGCCGGAGAACTATTAGATCACCTCCGTCTGGAATACAACAAAGCCCGCCAGGCAGCCATTACCAATGAGATTTCTGAAATTGTTGGCGGGGCTGCGGTTTTGGAGGCTTAACGAGATTGAGCCTACTGTTATATTATTTTTTTAGATGCCAAATTGATATTACCTTTAGCACTTTAACCAAATACGAACCATAGGCCTGATCAGTTAAATCTATTATTCCATTAACCGTTGAGATTGGTTGTTCAAATACAAGGACACCTGAACTGTTGTATATCTCAACAAAGGCATTTGATGTTATGTTTGAAATTTCTACTGAAAGAAAGCCGTTCCCGGGGTTTGGGTAAATAGTCAGCGATAAAAAAGTAGTCGGATTGAGGCAGGACGGGTATTTTGTGGAATAAAAGGGCATTATTGTTTTCTCAATGCTCAAATTTGCTCTGAGGATGGTTATTTAGGGTAATCAGCAAAATATTATAACACAATAATTACCATTTGGCCTGTCCCTCCTTGGTCTTCGGTCACTTTTATTACATAAGAACCTTTGGTTGTTTCGGGCAATTGAATCTCAAAAGATGGCAGATTGGTTTCAGTCAAATGAATGGGTCTCCCTAAAATATCATAAATGACCACAAGATATTTCCCCGGTTTATCAAAGTTTATATGAATCAAACCACCGGTCGGGTTTGGATAAACCGAGAACAGGTTTTTACCAGGATTATCAATTCCAACGCTAAAACGTACTGACCGACAAGTTTGACTTTTACAGTTCGCAGGATTGACAATGTTCAGACAAACATTGTAAGTGCCGCTGTCCGACCGGTATTGATGAATCGGATTGACAACCGCCGAACTATCTCCATCTCCGAAAAACCATTGATAGCTTTCGCCCGGCCCGGTGGCGGTCTGGGTGAAAAAGACGGTTTTGCCCTGCGAATTGTAGGTGAAAGCTCCATCGGATATGGCCTTTA
>JAGVMN010000018.1 GCA_020053795.1 Bacteroidia bacterium
ATAGGGGGCTTAATTTCTCAATTCCAATCATACCCTCAATGAAATCAAGGCTTTTTAGACGATTTTGCCTTAATTCTAAATCTTTTCGGACACTAATGGTTTATAATTGAAAACATTTTAGAACGAAAGTTGACCCCTTTGGGTATCAAATCCCAAAACTATTGATCTGCTTTTAATTCTTGAATGGCAGTTATTACCAACTAATCAAAAATAGTATGCTTTCAAAAAAGTTTTACAGAACAGGCATGGCGTTGTCTATGTTTTGTCTTTTTACCACCTGCAAAAAAGAAATTAAAGAGATTGATTTCACCAGCAGCACCAATATTTTAAAAGTCTTCGATTTGAATGGCGATTTTCCGTATGCTCAGATTAAAAGACCTGCAGGCGGATATTTTTTGGTATATGGCGAAAATGTAAACAGGCAAAAAGATGTTAGCGTTGCCGTTACCGATGAAGTGGGTAATGTACTCCACAAAACTACTTTCGGGGGCTCTAAAAATGAAGCTATTTGGTTTACCCAGATTGATGCCGGAGGTAATCTGTATATATGTGGCCTAACCGTTAGTCCTGAATTAAGAATGGATAAAAATGCCAAGGTAACCAATAGTCCTGACGGATATCTGGCAAAGCTTGATAAAGACGGAAACCTGCTTTGGCAAAGAGGATACTCTGATACCACATCCTTTAAAAAAGGGATTAACTATGACAATTTTTCTAATGTTCATCTTATTAATAACAAGCTTTATTGCATAGGGATCACAGCAAACCGGTACACTCCTGCTGGGGGTAATGCTGCTACAGAATTTGATAGCTGGATGGTTACATTTGATGAAAATGGAAATGTATTAAAAGACCGCTTGTTACCTTCAATTTATAGAGGTGCATCGCTTTTAAATTATGGTGGGGCTATTGCGATTGATGGCATCAAACTAAGCAATAATGATTTGATTATCCGGTTCGTTTTTTTAGCTTATCAGTCGCAGGGAAGAAACATGGATACCACCGCTTTATTGTTCAGGTATAGTATTGCCAGCGATAGCGTGTTGTGGACCAAATATTACAGTCAGTCATCACCCCAGGGCGATATTTGTTATATGGGTTTACTTGGCAGTGGTAATGTTGCCTTTTTCGATTCATATTGGAATACTATCAATATAATGGATGTAAATACCGGAAATACAATAAGCACTACTACCGTGAATAATAATACAGCCAGCGTAACCAGCACTCAATACTTTATGAACTTGGGAGTTTCGCCTTTTAATATTAATGATGACTTGTATTTCGTGGGATACAGCAGTAAAGGCGGTACTACTGCTAACCAAAAGCCTTTTGTTGCAAAACTCAACAGTCAGGGTACATTGGTTTACAACAAAACTTTTGATATACCTTTGGGATATTTTTATTGGGTAACCGAAAATGGCAACAATAATTTACAGTTTATGGGAGGGATAAATTCCTTTAATACGGATAATATAAAATTATTTACACTAACAACGGATGAAAATGGTAATGTTATTAATCAATAAAAAAATGAAGGCACTAAAATATTCAATACTAACACTGGCTGTTTCAGTTTTAATAACGATTGCAGCATGTAAAAAGGAGGTAAAAGGTCCGGACGGCAATTCAAGCTCAATAACTACAATTCCGCTTGGAACAGCTAGTGCAGGAACACCTTATTACACGCTCGACAATACAGGCAAATACCTTTTTTTATTTGTAAGAGATTTAAAATACAACAACGGGGTGGTGCAAAAAATAAATATATCAGGTCCAATCCCCATCCTTGAAAAAACCATTACCATTACCAACACAGTTCCCATAAGTCCCGATAATGTGGTAGTTACTGATGACAATCAATTCATCGGCACTTTTTACAATTTTGGTAACGCAAGTATACGTCAGTTACCGGCTCAGATAATTTATAAGTTTGATATAAACCTGAATATTACCAAAATAGATACAGTAGCAAAGGTATCTGGTGGAAATTTTGGCAGAACAAGGTTGGTGAAAAACGGAAAAGGAAGAATTACGGGGGTTTTTAGCAACAAGATAGGCAAAGGCAAATGCTATTTGACGTATAAAAACATGGATGAAAACCTGAATGTTCTCAATCAGATAACTGATTCTGCTTCTGCCTATGGTGTATCAAATTTATCAGGCACTAATTTGATTAAAACCTCTGACGGGGGTTATCTTTACACAGGTGATAATGTAGATATTCCTTATGCAAATACCGAAATGTTACTTGAAAAACGGGATGGGAATTTTAATTTGCTATGGACAGTAAAATATAAACCCGCACCGCCCAATACGGCATCTCCGGCTACTTTAAATGAGTACAATGGAAAATATTATGTTTATTGTGCTAACTCAAATGCACCGCAATCAAGATTTGTGTTAGTTTACGACCTCAGCGGGAATTTATTGCAGAATACCCCATTAACCGTTGATGGAATAATTACACAAAATAGTTTAACAACCGAACCGATGAGATTGACCGAAAACGGAGAGTTTTTAATTTTGGCATCCACTAAGTTAAACACAGCCCCAAACCAGCTAAGAGGAATTTTATATCATACTGATGCAAATTTAAATGTGCTTTCATCCGAGATTTATGGAGGCAAGGGGGTAGTGAGTAGTTTGATTAAAGTAAACACAAACAAATATTTGCACTTTTATCTTGATAACAACTTTACCCCGGATAATTATCTTCCGCGTTTGGTATTTCGCTATATTGATGCAAAAGGAAAAGTTATAAAATAAACACCACCCCTGTCAGGCGTTTTTTAGGCATCAGCAGGGAAAATTAAAAAGCAAAATGAAAAAAATAAGCAAAGTTTTATTTGCAGCTTCAGTTCTTGTAATGCTGAACTCAACTGTAACAATCGCTCAGGAAAGCTGCACCGAAAAACTATACAGAGCCAACAATCTCTACGAAAAAGGCAAAATACAGGAAGCCATTGAAATAGCGAGTACCTGCACGTCATCTGAAAATGTAACAGATCAATGGCAGGCATATCACCTGTTGGCCATGGCTTATCTGGCGGACAACAAACCCGGCGATGCACGCAAAGCGGCTGAAAAAATGTTGGAAATTAATCCTACTTATGAGCCCAGTAAACTAAAAGACCCTGCGGAACTCATTCGCTTATTGAAGTCAATTAAAGTAATTCCTAAATTTTCGATGGGATTGGCAGCCACGGTTGGAGGAAATATTACTTATCCAAGGGTCACGGCTACATACAACGGAGCTAATTATAAAAAAACATACTCATCAAAGGGCAGTTGGCAGATGGGAATAATAATAGGATACAATATGAATGAAATCATCAGCCTGCATACAGGTTTGATAGCTACTTCAAAAAAAATAGGAGTATCTTACCAGGTTGGCGACAATAACATAAGCATCAATGAGAATATGACCTATTTAGATGTTCCGCTTTTTGCGAGGTTCACCACTTTGCCCATAAAGGGAATCCGCTTTTTTGGCGATGCGGGTATTTACACCGGCAGATTGACGAGTTCTAAAAGCGATTTTTCAAGGCAGGTTAAGAATACTGACGAAACTTTTACAGAAGACAATCTGAATTCGGAGAACCGAAGGAATAAATGGGAATACGGATCAATTTTAGGAGGGGGTGCAGTGGTGAAATTGGGGAAAGTAAATGTAGCCATTGATGCCAAATATTACATAGCAGCTTTTTACAACATGACCAATGAGGACAACCGTTATAAGAACGAAAATTTGTTTTACAGTTATTATTTCATTGATGACGATACCAGACTGAATAATCTGGCGATTTCACTCAGTTTGGTGTACAATGTTAGTTATAGAGTGATCAAAGGGAAATAATTAATTCGACGCTTCGACTCCTTCGACAGGCTCAGGAACCGAAGCTCAGTGCAAGAAATTTGAAAATGAGATTTACAGTAACAGAAAATAAAATGACAACACATATTTACAAAGTTCATTTGCCAACTTTAATCGCGGTTATGTTTATTGGATTAAATGGCGTGGCTCAGGAAAAGAGCAATCCATGCAGCAATTCCTTATCAACGGCTAACAAAGAATATGAGGCCGGACGATTTACGTCTTGTATTGAGATATTAAACCCATGTGTTTCTGATCTGGCAAACAGCGAAGTGTTTGAAGCATATCGTTTGCTTGCCCTCTGCCACCAAGCCTTGAACGACGAAAAAAACACCCATATTGGAGTGGTGAATTTGTTAAGGAACAAACCTGATTATAGAGACTTTCCCTATTTTGACCCCTTAGATTTTACCAAATTACTGGTAAAATACGATGTTTGGCCCAAGTTGGAATTGGGCATCATAGCGGGTATTAATTTAAATTCTGTAAACCCGATAAAAAATTATTCATTGACAGGTTCTCCAGCGGAATATTTACCGGGTCGAGGTTTTCAGGCAGGCATAGTGTTCGAATATTTTATCAGGAAAAATATTTCTGTTAATACCGGATTGTTGTTTGAAGGATTGAACTATGAACGCAATGCGGCTGACGTATCGGGTTGGAAACAGGAATATCAGGAAAAAATAAATTATTTCAGCATTCCAGTTTCGGGCCGATACTATTTCCTTGAACGGAAATCTCTTAGAATGGCAGCCGAGATAGGATTACAAACGCAACTTTTGAATGGAACCAATTCAAATATTATTCTCAGCAATAATACGACCAGCGAAAATGTTCAAAACACTATTGACCAAAGCGGCATACGCAACAAAACCTTATTTTATGGCTTGGCTGGCATTGCCTTGAAATACAAATTAGCAGGAGGGAATGTGTGTGCAAGTGTGTTTTATGCCTATGGTTTTGGTAATGTTGTGAATGCCGATAAACGTTACGAACCTCTCGGATTTATTATGGCGAACCAATACGTTGACAGTGATTTTTCTTTCAATCCTTTATATATTTCATTGGGATATCAGATGCCAATGGCCAGAATGTACGCCGTGAAGTTGAGGAAATAATGGTGTATTAATTCCGCATTTTTGCACTATTAATCTACCCTATTTCCCAACCGTCTTTTCATACGGTATATCGTTCCCTATGAAACTGTTCCACTCTTCTTTGGTGAAACTGCGACTCAAACTTTTTTCCAGTCGGTCTGCAATTTCTGAAGGAACAATGGGGTATAATCTAACCGTTTTGTCCTTGCCGGAGGAAGCCATCAAATTTCCGGTAGAGTTGAAGTCAACTGACATCACCCATGAATCGTGTTCGGAGAAAACGATTGGTGGTTCTCCTGAAATATCAGCATTCCACAGTCTGACCATGCCATCAAGACATGAACTGCTGACTTGGTTGGTCTTGCGATTAAAGTGTATATTAGTGATCCCTGCTTTGTGACCATGGAAAATAATCTCAGCGGCCGTTTGATCTTTTGTTTTCAATATTCCACAGCTTCCTTCACCCGTGCCATATACCAGGAGTGTTCCATCCCTGTTCAAATCCAGACAAGTGACACGGCCCTTCGATATTTGTTTAAAAACCTCAGGTTTAGAATCCGGGGTAAGTCCCAACTTGTATATACCTCCATTCTCACAGCCAACGTAAAGTAACCTATTGGCCTCATCAAAAGAAATAGAAATAGGCTTGGATTCAATGGTATAGGATTGAAGTACTTTGGATGTGTTTGGGTCAATAATTCGGATATTCATATCCAGACAGGCCGATATCAGCCGATCTCCATCCCAAGCCAGAGCCATTATTTCCTGAGGGTGTAACCCCTGAATTTGCTTTTCAGGTGCTGCAAGGTTGCCGATGTCAAAGATCAGGATTTTCCGGTTATCACAGCTATTGGCAATCTTGGTCCCCGATTTATTATAGGCCAGATTGTCGAAGATTAAAGGCATCCCTTTTGAACAGTTGGAAGCTGACCCGGGAATACCGGTATTATTTACGCAAAGAATCCCATCGTTTCCGGCACTTGCCAGTAAGTCGGAAACGGGGTCAAAGCATATAGATTTTATGACGTCGGCATGTTGCGAAAAGACATAGGCATTTTTTTCCTGTGACAATCTCAGTGCTGAAAACAAGGCACCGAATATTTCAGGGTCCATATCTTTGCCATTGTACTTCTTGTGAAATTTAAAGGCCTGTAATGCCAGTAAAGTTTTAACCGATTCACTGTAAGTAGATTTATCCGCCAATTTAGATTTGATAGCCAGATTCTGAGCTAATGAAAGGATACGAAGCCTATAGGCATTTTGTTGAGATATCTCTGCCGTTTGCCTCAAACTGTCTGATATTGACTTTTGCAATTGGGCTATTTGCCGGTCCAGTTCCGCTGCCTTTCTGGCTTCGTTAGCCTTTAGCGATGCCCTTTCTGCCTTTAGTTTTTCGAGTTTTGCCTCTTCTGCCTTTTGCAAAGCCAGCTTTCCTTGCCTGTTCGCCTCCAATTCCTGCTCTTTGGCACGCTTTTCTTCTTTCTCTGCTTTGGTTAAATTTTGCTCGGCCAAAACCTTTTGTTGTTCTGCATTAGCCTTTTGTTTCTCGGCAATTTGTTGTTGTGAGATGGCCGCATTTGCATTTCTTATGGAATTGTTACGCTCATTAAAAGCCCATAAAGAAAGTAAACTTAAAATGACACCAAAAGAAATAAGGACCGCATTGACAATTTTCTTTTTCCTGACGATTTCTGCTCTGAGAAAATTTTTGTCTTGTATGCTGGCGTCAACAAAACGCATGGCCAATTCAAAATGAGAATTGTATTGATTTGCCCAAAATTTATTTGGCTTGTTTTTGACCCTCCAGGCCACTGCTATTTGCAAATCAGGATCACGCCATAAACCTGCCATCTCCTTGTCGTAGAGCAAAGAACTTTCGGTGATTCTGTTATACAACTCAGCCGATTCGCCCTCTTCTTCAACCCAATCTCCAAGTCTTACCCAAACACGCATAAGACTCTCGTGAGATATATCTACAATGGTTCCTTCATTTATTTCAGTCGAAATCGGTGGCATAATAAAACCCCGGTCCCCAGATCTGAAAATATTCACCACTTCAACAATCTCCGATACTTTGGCTTCAGCAATTTCAGCAATTTTTCCGATTTGAGTCGGCCTTCTGACCCCCCGATTATCCCCACCTTTCAAAGTAATGGTCTTAAAAAGTGTTTCTGCCAATTTCCTTTTTTTATCAGTGATAAGATCTGAATATGCCTCTTCAGCGTGATTGGAAAGAGCTTTCGCCATTCCTCCTGTTGATTCATAATGTTCCAGGTCTATTGGTATTCCTGGGTTCTTGACATTTTCCCATTCGGCCCAGGTACGCATCAGCACATGTTGTAATATCGGGAGTTGGTCGGGGCTGTTACCAACCTCACGTACCAGATTCTGAACAAGTCTTGGAGATATTTTTCCGGCAACGGCGTCTATTGGGCCCGTTATACTCAACTGGATTTCGTCCTTGTTCATTCTGGGAATCAAAAATTGTCCATCGTTGATGGCTTCAGGAAGACCTGAAAACTGTTCGCAGTCACCTAAAAAATCCGTTCGGATAGTCATGACAACATAAATAGGTACATCCTTTTGCCCTGCCGATGCCAGCAACAAATCAACAAAATAGGATGCTTCATGTGTCTTGTTGGCAGACTCATACATATTGTTGAATCTGAAAATCTCTTCAAACTGATCTACCAGTATCAACAGACGTTTGCCGGACGGAATCAAAGGGCGAACGACCTGCACAAGTCCCAGAGTGTTTTTGCGAAGGATTATATTGTTCCTTTCCAACTGAAGTTTCCTTTCGGGTTCACTTGTCGAACCAAAAACTTCAGCATCGAACAGTGCTTCGCACAGCTCCGAAACCGGATCTTTGCCCGGTCTCATAACACATATCCGCCAGGAATTCTCATTATCATTCATTATTCGGGGCAAAACACCAGCTCTAACCAATGACGACTTGCCACTGCCGGAATTACCCACAATTGAAACGAAACGGAAGTTATTCAACTTTCTCAGTATCTCCTTGATGTGATTTTCCCTTCCGAAAAAGAGATGTGATTCATTTGGTTGAAATGGTCTGAGGCCTGGGAAAGGGTTGGTTTTAGACATGGTCTTTGGTCAATGGTTTTTATTTGAGCAAAAATAGTGCTTAGTTTGACAAAAAATAATCAATGAATATGATTGGAATAATTGGATGTGCTGTGTTTCTTATTGTAGCTATAGTGGCAATAATGCTGCTCATGTCAAAGGGCAGACAAATAAAAGAGCTCAAATCGAAAATTGAGTTCGCCGTAGAGGGTGATGAGTTAATGAAAGTTGAAATTGATGCCGAATCAGATATTGAACTGGTGGCCGATCATTTCAACACACTGGTAAAAAAATATCAAACCCTCAGGGAGAAATCTTTACATCTTGAAGAAGACCGGTTTCATAATAAGGATATTGACGGGAAAATAAGAGATATGGAAGCATCCTTGAATCAATCTACACTGCTCACCGATATTGGCAAACAAATTACTTCATGCCTCAATGTCGAGGAAATTCTCCATCATGCCTATCGAGTAATAAGGTCAAGCATGGATATAGAGGAAATAGAATTGATGTTCCTGAAAAACGACATAAGGATATTCAAGTCAATTGATAAGGCCGGGAAGACGTCAGATCATGACGTTTCATTAGACCAACAGAATTTGAGTCTGATGAATTGGTCTCTTGAAAACAAAAAGGAAGTTTTTTTACCGGATGCCATTAATGATTTTGCCCAATATGTATTTAAACCTATAATTAGCCTCACTAATAAAAAGCCCGCTGCTGCTATTTGCATCCCCTTATTTCTTCATAAAAAAGAAATTGGAGCGATAGGTGTAATGAGCATGCAGACCAACGCCTATAACAATTACCACATGGATTTTATAAAGGGTCTGGCATCTTACATTGCGGTGGCCATCGATAACTCCAATGTGTACATGTTATTAGAATCGAGTAAAAAAGAAATTGAAAAAGAGAAGGAAAAGTCAGACAATTTGCTGCTCAATATCTTACCGGAAGAGGTTGCCGAGGAACTGAAACAAAAAGGACACTCTGATGCCAGAAGTTTTGAGATGGTAACTGTTCTTTTTACTGACTTTGTAAATTTTACAGGAATCAGCGAAAACATGTCTCCTGAAAATCTGGTTAAAGAAATTGACACCTGTTTTCAGGGCTTTGATAAAATTGTTGAAACTTATGGACTGGAAAAAATAAAAACCATTGGCGATGCTTATCTTGCTGTTTCAGGTCTGCCAATAAAAAAACAGGATCACGCCACCAATGCCATTAAAGCTGCTCTGGCGATGAGAGCATTTATGAAAGAACGCGAAGGTTTAACAGGCATAAAACTCCACAAAATTCGTATCGGGTTAAACAGTGGGCCTTTGGTGGCGGGAATCGTAGGCCTGAAAAAATTTGCCTATGACATTTGGGGAGACACCGTGAATACGGCTGCCCGCATGGAACAAAGCAGTGAAACCGGTAAGATAAATGTTTCAGGCAACACCTATTCTTTGATAAAAGACCAATTCAAATGCGAGTATCGAGGAAAGATCAATGCAAAAAATAAAGGTGAAATTGATATGTATTTTGTGGAAGCCTGATTAAAAAAAGATGCTTACACATATCGGTCAAAAATCTTTTTGCATAGAAATAAGTATGCGTGTAGAAAAACTTTTTACACTTATTCTACTGAATTTATTTATACTATTTCCCGTTTTTTCAAATGACACATTTTATTATACCAATATTGAGTCTGTCATCAAAATAGACAATGGGGTTCAGGTTTTTCGTGACTCAAAACATCAATTACAAATCGCAGATTTTATTTCCGGCAGCATCCCAATGGCCGAGAACGCAGATGGTGTTTTGAATTTTGAAAATACTGCCGACCATATTTGGTTGAAATTCGCAGTAAAGAATACTACTTCTGAATCAATATTTCTTCAATTCGGCAATTCTGAACTTGAGAATGTGACTTGTTACGTATTAGAAAATGGCAAATTAGTTTCTATTCAACAAAGTGGCAGTAAACACCCTTACCACACCCGGTATCTCAATAGTAATAAAATTTCTCTGCCGCTTGGCAGTCACAACCCGACCGTATTTATTAAAATTAATTCAGGATCGGTTATGTACATGCCACTATTGCTTGGAAGTTTGAAATCACTCTCAGGCATCAATCACAAAGAAGACCTCTTTAACGGTTCCATGATTGGAATTATGTTGGTTCTTATATTTTATAATTTCTTTCTTTTTCTTGCTATTCGCGATCGTCTCTATCTGAAGTATTGTCTTTATCTTTTTTGCTCAACAGCCATGATGTTTTTTTTGGAAGGATTGCATTTCGACTTACTATGGAGAAATCATCACGGATTCAACAACAGTCATTTAGTAAAAATCATAATCGCAGGCACTGCCGCTTCCGGCATTTGGTTTTCATATTCTTTTTTGAACATGAGGATCAATGCACCAAAGTTAAAATGGGTGAACCTGTTCCTGATTCTGGCACTCACCTCCAGTGTAATATTGGATATCTTACACATCAAGATTTTAGCGAACAAATTGTTACAGACAAGCAGCGGAATTACTTCTTTTTATTTATTAATTACCGGAATCGTGATGTTCTACAAAGGATTGAAGGAAGCCAAATTCTATATACTTTCTTGGGGCGTTTTGGTTTCCGGGGCATTGGTTTATGTTTTTACCTTGAATGGTTTAATTGAAATTAATTTTATCACCATCAATAGTTTTCAGATAGCCAGTGTTTCAGAGGGGGTTTTACTATCATTTGCATTAGCCGATCGAATCAATACTTATATTAGAGAAAAACATATTGCACAAAATATGGCCATTGCTGAAGCACAAAAAAACGAACGTCTGATCATGGAGCAAAATGTTGAGCTTGAGCGAAAGGTGGAAGAACGAACAGCAGATCTAAAAGCTGAAAAGAAAAAATCGGACGATCTTTTATTAAATATCTTACCATCAGAAATAGCAGAAGAACTGAAAGCGAAGGGAGAATCAGAAGCACGCCAATTCGAAATTGTTTCGGTGCTTTTCACTGATTTTGTCAACTTCACAGGCATCGGTGAGACTCTGTCTCCAACAGAATTGGTAAAAGAAATTAATGTATGTTTTAAGGCATTTGACGAAATTATAGGGCGAACCGGACTTGAAAAAATTAAAACAATAGGAGATGCATACATGGCTGTTTGCGGCATGCCGGTGGAAGACAAGGAGCATGCACAAAAAGTAACCAGGGCTGCTTTTGAAATATGTAATTTCATTGAGCAGTATCACAAAGAAGGTGGATCATTCGAAATTCGCATCGGGATCAACAGTGGTCCGGTAGTAGCCGGAATTGTTGGACTCAAGAAGTTCGCCTATGACATTTGGGGAGATACCGTTAACACCGCAGCACGCATGGAACAAAACAGCGAAAAAGGCAAGATAAACATCTCTTCGGCAACTTATGAATTAATAAAAAAAGAGTTTAAATGCAAATATCGGGGAAAGATTAATGCAAAAAACAAAGGTGAAATTGAGATGTACTTTGTTGAAGGCGAATATTAAGAAACCGGATTCAGTTTAATTTCAAAGCATCAGGAAATTTATTGGTTCACAATTTAATATGGTTGTATTTTTGCGAACACAATTGAAAGCTCTTTAAGACAAAGTTACAGGCCTTTGTCAAGATCGTAAACCTAAAACAAGTTTAGATTGTTATGAAAAGTTCAAAAGAAATATGTTTGCAGGGTTTTTTAAAACTAAAGCCCCATTATTGAAACCTAATTTGAAAAAGATGAAAAAAGTAATGCTGTTTTTAGTGATAGCGGTCAATGAATTTGCCGGTTTTTCACAATCAATTATTCCATGTACCACTGACGAATATGAACGTTTGCTGATTCAAAATAATCCGGATATGCAGATTGCCAAAGATCGTTATCTTGATGAAATATCCCGACTAGTAACCGAAACCGACAAAAGCTATAAAACGGGAGCTGTCAGAATTATTCCCGTAGTGTTTCATATCATCCATCAGTATGGTGAAGAAAATATTTCGAAAGCACAAATATTGGATCAAATGCGTGTTTTGAATGAAGATTTTAGAAGAATGAACGCCGATACCGTGAATACACGAGCGGAGTTTAAAGCCCGCTCTGTAGATACCGAAATTGAATTCAAGCTTGCCAGAAAAGACCCTCAGGGAGGTTGCACAGATGGCATTACCAGAACCTATTCCACTTTGACAGATGGCGGAGATAATGAGGTCAAAAATCTCATCCGCTGGGATTACAGAAAATACATGAATATTTGGATAGTTAAAAAGATAGGTAGAGAGGCAGCAGGGTCGGGTATTATTCTCGGATATGCTACCTTTCCATACAGCACCAATTCTTCCAATGACGGCATAGTAATGATTTCAAGTCGGGTAGGAACTATTGGCACCAGTTCCAAATTTAATGCAGGCAGAACTTTGACTCATGAAGTGGGTCACTGGATTGGATTATATCATCCATTTGAGGGTGGCTGTGGCGGTTCTTGCAATTCTACCGGAGATAGAATTTGCGATACCCCGCCCGTCATTGCATCGTCTAATGGCTGTCCCAAAAACAACAATTCCTGCAACAACGATAATCCCGATGAACTGGACATGGTAGAAAATTATTTGGACTATTCAAATGGCAATTGCCAGAATGCTTTCACGGCCGGACAAAAGGCGGTTATTAACGCTGTTGTAAGCAACAGTAGTTACAGAGGGCAGAATGTTTCTGTCACAACGGCTAATGCTACCGGAATCAACACAAATCCTACCTGTGGCCCAAAACCTGACTTTCATACCATTAGTCGCAGAACAATTGTTTGCGAAGGCAGCCCATTACAGTTTGAAGATTTATCTTATAATGACAGCGTAGCAGATCGCACTTGGACTTTTGAAGGAGGTTCTCCAAGCATTTCTACTTTCATAAATCCCACAGTAACTTATACCAAAGCCGGAATTTATAAAGTTACCTTACAAGTTTCAAACAGTTCCGGGTCAAATTCAGTTACAAAAACCGCATTTATTACGGTCTTGCCCGCTACATCTGACATCAAAACACCATATCAGGAAAGCTTCGAAATTGATTCAATATTCAAAAAAGAATGGAATGTGATTGAAGAAGGTTCATTCAGTTGGAAGCGTAATACAACCATTTCGTATTCCGGAAAGTCTTGTTTGCAGGCGGTAATTAGTTCGGCCACTCCGGTCAATTATCGTTTCAATGTTTACTCACCTGTTATTGACGTTTCGGCCCTTGGAATCAGCAATCCTACATTGAGTTTCAGAGGTGCATACTCCATTGCGGATGCATCCAAATCCGAATTGTTAGTAATTCACGCTTCTACAGATTGTGGTGAAACATGGAAATCTGTTAAAAGCCTACGCTCTAATACAGGCCTGACATCAGTAGAGGGTGTCAACCTTAATTGGAAACCAACCTCGCAAAGTCATTGGAAGGCACAAACTGCCAGTTTGGCGGCTTACAGTACAACCAAAAATCTTATGCTCCGTTTTGAAGCCATCAGCCAGAGTGGAAATAGTATTTATATTGATGATATAAATATTGATCGCTTTGGATTGGGCATCCCGAATGCTTTGGGAGAATCTGAGTTTACCATATATCCAATTCCAGCGAAAGAACAATTGACAGTAAATTTCGATTTGGCCCTGCCAACAGATGTAACACTAACAATGACAGATTTAACGGGTAAAACGATTTACTTAAATGAACTGACATCCATCTCAAAAACCAAATACGATATAGACATATTTTCATTGCCTGCAGGTGTTTATTTCCTGAAGGCAGTAGCGGGAACATATATTGGAATTAGAAAAGTACTGATCATAAAAAACTGATAAATGACCAAAAACCTGGTAATAGTTGAGTCACCTGCTAAAGCAAAAACAATTGAAAAATTTCTTGGAAAAGATTACATCGTGAGGTCCTGTTTTGGTCACATCCGTGACCTGCCAAAGGATTCAAACGCTGTTGATATCAAAAACGGCTACAAACCATTTTACAAAGTGCCTGATGACAAAAAAACAGTTGTCAAAGACCTGAAAAAACTTGCAAATGCTTCGGAAATGGTTTGGCTTGCTTCGGATGAGGACCGCGAGGGAGAAGCAATTTCCTGGCATTTGACGGAGGAACTGGGGTTGAAAGAAAACAAAACAAAAAGAATTGTTTTTCATGAAATAACAAAAAATGCCATCCTCGCGGCCATTGAAAATCCACGTGGGATAGATATGAATCTGGTAAATGCCCAACAGGCAAGAAGGGTTTTAGATAGAATTGTCGGATTTGAGCTTTCACCCGTGCTTTGGAAAAAAGTAAGACCTTCTTTGTCGGCCGGCCGTGTTCAGTCTGTTGCAGTAAGACTTATAGTTGAAAGAGAGCGTGAAATTACTTCATTCAACATTACTACTTATTACAAAGTAAAAGCTGAATTTAAAGTAAAAGATAAGACCCTTGTTGCTGAAGTTCCGGGAAGGTTCGACACTGACAAAGAAGTTGAAGCATTTTTGAACTCCTGTATCAATGCTGTTTTTACCGTTTCTGACGTTGAAGTAAAACCTGCAACACGCAAACCTGCACCACCATTTACTACTTCTACTTTGCAACAGGAGGCCGGTCGTAAACTTGGTTATTCGGTTAGTCGCACCATGACCATAGCCCAGAAATTATATGAAGATGGACACATTACTTACATGCGTACTGACTCTGTGAACCTATCTGATTTTGCATTGGCGGCAGCCAAAATGCAGATTTCAGGTCAATTTGGAAACCATTATTCAAAGGTAAGAAAATATACCACCGAAATCAGTGGAGCCCAGGAAGCCCACGAGGCCATAAGACCTACAGCGTTTGAAAAACTGAAAGCCGGTGCCGATGAAGGTCAAAAGAAATTATATGATCTCATTTGGAAAAGGACCATCGCTTCGCAGATGGCGGAGGCCAAACTGGAAAAAACGGTGATTACAATTTCCAACTCAAAAAACAAGGAGTCTTTTGTAGCTGAAGGAGAAGTGATCAAATTCGACGGGTTTTTAAAAGTCAATATTGAAAGCTCTGATGACGATGACGAAAACCAAAGCAGTGGGCTTTTGCCTGTGGTTAACAAAGGAGATGTATTGCCGTGTAACCATATAACTGCTACACAGAAATATACAAGACCATTGCCCAGATACACCGAATCAAGTCTTGTTAAAAAGATGGAAGAACTGGGCATCGGACGCCCTTCTACCTATGCCCCTACTATCACAACTATTATGAAACGCGGTTATGTGCTGAAAGATAAAAGGGAGGGTGAAATCCGGTCTTTCAAAGTTTATAATCTCAAAGGCGACAAACTCAGTTCTGCAATGAAATCTGAAACCGTTGGAGCCGAGAAAGATAAGCTCACACCGAGCGATATAGGCAAACTGGTGACCGATTTTCTTCAGGAACATTTCGGGCAAATAATGGATTATCATTTCACAGCTAATGTAGAAAAGGAATTCGATGAAATTGCCCAAGGGCTAAAGCTATGGACAAATATGATTGATGCATTTTATTTGCCCTTTCATCAAGAGGTAGATAAAACTATCGCAAACGTCGAAAAAGTTACTGGAGTGAGGGAACTCGGTATTGATCCCAAAAGCGGTCAACCAGTTTTTGTGAAGATAGGAAAGTTTGGCCCTATGGTTCAAATTGGCGAGACAAGTGATGACAACAAACCTCGTTTTGCCAGACTGCAAAAAGGACAATCTTTGGATGATATAACTTTAGCCCAAGCAATGAAGTTGTTTGATTTGCCAAAAGTTTTAGGCGATTTCGAAGAAAAACCGGCCAGAGTCGGACTTGGAAAATTTGGGCCATATATACAACACGACAATAAGTTTATTTCACTGGGAAAAGACGATGACCCTTATAAAATTTCATTTGAAAGGGCCGTAGAACTCATCGTTCAAAAAAGAGATTCGGATGTACTCAAAAGAATCAAAAGCTTCGAAGAAGATGCTAATATGCTGGTTTTAAACGGAAGGTTTGGTCCCTATATTTCTTTTAATAAAGCTAATTACCGCATTCCAAAAACACAGAGCCCTTCTGACTTATCGTATGCCGAATGTCTTGAGATCATTGAGAAACAACCTGCTCCAAAGACTGCCAAAAAATCCAGATAATGCTTGACGACAAAGAACTCGATTCTTTGATTTATCTGCTGGAAGACACGGATGAAACAATTGTTTCTCAGGTAGAAGAGCGTTTGTTGTCTTTTGGAATGGATGTGATTCCTTTTCTCGAACAGAAGATATTTTTTCTTGACAACGAAAGGCAGATTCATCGCGTACAACTGCTGTTGAAAAAACTGAAATATGATTCGCTGATCGATTATTTCAAAATATGGGTGGTCGAAGGAGCCACTGATTTGTTGGGTGCGGTTATCAATATTGCCGGTTTGAAATACCCTGAGTTGGACCGCCAGGTTATAGAAAACCAGATTGACAAAATAAAACTGGATGCCTGGCTGGAGTTGAACCCCGACCTCACCTCTCTGGAAAAGGTGAAAATACTCAACCACGTCTTTTTTGAAGTCCACAAGTATCAGGGCGACGCGGAAGATTACCACAACCCCGACAATTCATATATCAACAAAGTATTGGATCGCCGGAGGGGTAACCCAATTTCACTGGCGATCATATACTCTCTCGTCGCTCAAAGGCTCAACATACCTATCTACGGAGTAAATCTCCCACAGCATTTTGTTCTCGGCTATAAAGCAGGCGATGATTGGGAGGTAATTAAAGCTTACAACGAGCATAGTTCTTTGGGGCAGGAAGATGGCAGCGAAGTGCTGTTTTATATCAATCCATTCAGTCAGGGACTCATTCTTTCTCAGGAGAGCATCACTTCGTTTCTGAAGCAAATAGACCTGGAAGCCCGGCCGGAATATTTCAGAATTTGCAGTAATATCGAAATCGTTCAACGCATCATCAGAAACCTGATGCACGCTTATGAAAAGGACAACGATACTGCGAGGCTGGAAATACTCAGGGCCATGATGGAGGTTCTGGAATAATGGTTAATGATCAATGGTTAATGCTTTATTATCTTCCGATACCCGATAACTTTTTTGTTCTGATCTTGAAGGGTAACGATATAAAGAGCGGGTGAAAGACCTGAAATATCTATTTCCTGATCATAACCTTCAACCGTATAACTGATAACCTCGTTGCCGATCAAATTGAAAAACCTGAGTTCATAGGCTTCCATAGAGAAGTTTTCAAACCGGATTTTAATTTTATCATTGACAGGGTTCGGAAACAAAATCCATTCTTCGTCCTCACCATTATAACGTTTTCCGGGGCGACAGACCATGTCAACGCCGCATTCACTAAAACAAATTGACCAAGAAGTATTGAAACCTGTGCTTTTGCCGATTTGGTAATCGCACAACCGCAACCTGAAATTGAGCTTATAACCCTGATATCTGCGTGCGGAATACCTGATGGCCGAATCAATGTTGGGATTAAAATAATTCATCTCATAGCGGTAAGCCTGACCATTTTTTGGCAAACAAACCGTATCAGTAAAGGTGATGTAGTCTTCTAACAGTTGTCCATATACAAAACCTGATGATGGCACTTTGTCGTATTACAAAAGACTATCTGTAACCCCGTAAATTTTCATGTGGTAACTCTCAAGACTAAAGCGAGGAACCTTCCATCCATCAAAGTCAACCTTGTCAGTCAACTTGAATACTAATTCCTGATACTCGGGAGGGCAGTTACTCAAAATGCAGGTACTATTGTCCATGGTGGCTTTGGGGTCATAGTTATACGCCAAAGGATTGGTACAGCCTTTTTGTTCGCAGCCCTTTTCCAGACATCCGAAACTGTCAAAGTTCAATACTACAGCCTTTTGTATCTCCCCCCCGGGCAATATACCGGTGTCTATTGCCTCGTATTCACCGATGACTTTGTACCCTTTGTTGCTCGGTAGCAGTGAGAACCAATAGGCCATGTTTGGTATATTACCTTTATATCTGGCATGTGTACTTCGAACCCAAACCGGTGTGCCGTCAAATTCGACCTTGAACAGGAAATAAGCCCAGGAAGAACCCAGAATAGTGAAACTTTTATTATTCACATTGATAAAAATATCCATTAAATTAGGACTGGTCCCCAAATCCCTATCACTTGGTTTGTTTCTATTAAGAATGTAGTCATTCATATACCTGAAAAACTGATAAAAGTCTTTGATCCACGATATTTTCTTTTGCAGATTAAATTTCATCATTTAAATGGTCGTATATTCATACTGTTCATAGAAATCAATCCCCCCTGGCACTTTGTTTGGTTTCCAAGAATCGTGGACCCAAAAAGCAATCAAGTTTCCATCAGGCAGAGCAGCCAGCCGCAGTGTATTGATGTTGAACGAATCGTTGGTGCTGGGGTTAAGCGTCCATTCTTCCTGGCCTGCCGAATCCACTTTGACCATATAGCAGTCGTAATCCTGGGTACCTCCGGGTGTGAATTTCTCAAAAAAACGGTAGGTATATAAATACCCTCCGTCAGGTTGAGAGTAGGTCGAAGGGACGCAAATGCACACCATTGGCTTTGGTTTGTTTGTGTCGGATGATTTTGACTACCGTATTACTCTTAGGGTCATACTCGGTATAATATAAAACACCAAGGCCGCCGTCGCCATAAAGCTCCAGGCCCAACACAATATGGCCGTTTTCTAATACTACCAATCCTTGTGACTCACCTAAAATGGTACTTCTCCAAGGATTATTTTCTAAACTGTCTAACTTAAACGTGAACAATAAATGAATTGTATCTTCTTTGAGTTCACCAATGTGGGTTATATAGGTTCTGAACGAATCAGTCGTTTCATTTGTGGTAATGGCATATACTTTCCCTTCTGAATTTACTAAGGTCTTCCCCCGCCATCCAGGTAAAAATTGTATGTTCTCGTCTTGAGCCTCCCCTTTAAATGAAAAAAAAAGAAGGATTGCAATAAGTAATACTCTCATTTTACCTGACAACTATAGCCGTTCACAAAGCACCTGATGATTGGAGGTTCAGAGACAAAGACTATAAACTCCAATGTTCAATGCAGAAATATCTACTTTTGAAGCCTTAGCATCATTTGGCCAAGGGATTTGCTGAATCAAACTTCCTTTTGAATCTCTTAGCAATGATGCGAATTTTAAAGCGATTGTTTTCATGGGATAAATAGCTAAAAGTTGAAACAAAACTACTCCAAAATATGTGAACTCGGTGTTTCTTAAATGGCAAATTAGGCATAAGGCAAAAGGAACAAGTTGATAGGATTTTGACTTATGACTTTCCCCTTACCACTTTCGCCTTATTCCTAAAGCTCCAATATCATCGCAAAAACTAAAGGAGCCACAATAGTTGCGTCAGATTCAATGATGTATTTGGGTGTTTCTATTCCCAGTTTCCCCCAGGTTATTTTTTCGTTGGGTACGGCACCCGAGTATGAACCGTAGCTGGTAGTGGAGTCTGAAATCTGGCAGAAATAGGCCCAAAAGGGAATGTCATGCATCTCCATATCCTGATATAACATCGGCACCACACATATCGGGAAATCTCCGGCTATCCCCCCGCCAATCTGAAAAAATCCAACGCCTTTGCCACCGGCATTCTTTGGATACCAATCCGCCAGTGCCATCATGTATTCAATACCCGATTTCATAGTGGCAGGTTTGAACTCGCCCTTGATACAATAAGAGGCAAAAATGTTTCCCATGGTGCTGTCTTCCCAGCCGGGTACCACCATCGGAATATTCTTTTCGGCAGCGGCAATCATCCAACTGTCTTTGGGGTCTATTTCATAATATTGTTTCAGGACACCTGATTTCAGGAGCCTGAACATAAATTCATGAGGGAAATACCGTTCGCCTTTCTTGTCCGCATCATTCCATATTTCGAACAAATGTTTTTGCAAACGGCGGAACGCTTCTTCTTCCGGAATGCAGGTATCCGTAACTCGGTTATAGTGATTTTCCAACAGATACCACTCTTCCTGCGGACTCAGATCGCGGTAATTGGGCACTCTTTTATAGGAATTATGGGCCACCAGATTCATGATGTCTTCTTCAAGATTTGCTCCGGTACAGGAAATGATGTGAACTTTATCCTGCCGGATCATTTCTGCCAGTATCTTTCCCAATTCTGCCGTGCTCATAGCCCCGGCAAGTGAGATCATCATTTTACCCCCTTCGCTGAGATGTTTGATATAACCGTCGGCTGCGTCCACAAGTGCGGCGGCGTTAAAATGCAAAAAGTACTTTTCAATAAATTCGGTAATGGGTTTTTGGCTCATGGTTTTAGTTTGGGCAAAGGTAAGTATTACTCCATATTGCTTAAAGAAGCAAGAGGACTTAATTCGTCGCTGCAACATGTCAATATGTTTTCAGTTTCATATCTTCCTTTGTTTCAAAAGATATTATTTTGGCCGTTTCACTTATATCCGATAAACAAAACATCGAATATCCTTTTGGTTTTAACCGTTCAGACTGATCGGAGTGTTCTTTTATACTTGTTTTCCAAAACATACTGTAAAAACAACCGGACAGTATTTAATCACAGTAAACTACCGACAGATTTTACTATTTTCTTGTCATATCCTTCTGTTTCAATTTTAATTCATTTTAGTCGCGGAAGCCTGTTAAAATATGATTCAAGCAGAAATTTCTCAATTCAATTCCTTTGATTTTAGCACTTACGAAATACTTTCCATACCTGTTCTTTTTCTCTTCAGATATTCCTCTGTTATTGAAAAGAAGTTTCAGATGAAATATTGTAAAACTTACCCCCATTTTCTAAAGAGGCAGCATAAATTTCATGGAGATTCGTTTTCTAAGGATTGAGTTTGGAATTTTCTTACAGAACATCGAAAACAAAAGGGTTTAAGTCCAAGGCAAGGGTCATACCGGTTTTGCCTGTTGCTATTTAAATATACACAAACCATAACCCCACATACCATCCTATATTTATGATCAAATCGGCTTCATCCGGGAGATTTCTAAAAAAGTTGATGTTATTCAATGAGATTACTTTGAGTTCCACAAGCAGATTGCTCAATTTGCAAATTTGACGTTTCCAAAAACCTGTAGCTCAAAACTGTTAATTTTGGTCGAATACCTTTTTGTTATCCTACGGGCTATTTTGCATCTGATACAGATGGTGTGGTATTTTAACCTTATCTGTAAACATAGCTGTCAAGGTCCATTATAATATGTCAAACTTTGCGATTCTAATTAGCTGCATTAAATTAAGCTGCCGCAGGAAAATCAAGCCATCATAAAGTTTCAGCTTTCCGCCAATTCCTTCAGCTTTTGGTTCATCAGGTGAAATCCATGTGTGGTGTTCTTTTCGATCATTTTCTTAAAAAATAGAACCAATATACCATTGAATTTCTCACCATGTTTGAAAGTGGTGGTGCCGTCTCCATTGTCAATTAATTCAAATTTATGTTCCCCGTCAAAAAGCCCGGGGAATAGCAAATGTCCTTTCCATCTGAATTCCTTATGCTTTTCGAATGCCCTGACTTTGGTTGAGAAGGTCATTCCCTTCATTTCGTGAGGTTCTATTCTCACGGTAATTTTTTTCCCAACGGCAACATCGCCCTTGATGAATTTAATCAAGGGATTCCAATTGGGGTGCTTTTCAAAGTCGGTCAATATCGCCCAAACCTTGGCGGGAGTGGCGTTGATTCTGATTTCGGTTTTTATTTCTTTTCGCATAATTTTGATTTCGCATTTTGGTAAAAGAATATTACAACTTTCGTCAAAAGATCTTGTTTGAATGAAGCACCCCATCAATGATTCTCTTTTTTATTTTTTCCAACGGTAATGGATTAAGCAATTTTGGAGGATCAATGTTCAAATCCAAATCGTCAAAAAAGGTGATTGCTTTCAACGGAATGACTTCATTCATGAGTGGGTACTTTTCGTGATAAAATCCAAGCATTTGATGAATAGAAAAATGTTCCAGCAAAAAATAAATGTCGATAAAATCTTTTAATCGCTGCCCTGAATTTGTAATGGCATGCAGTTTCATTGCACAAATATCTTGTAGGCTCAACATGGTAATCCCTTCTTCAGTAAGAGTTGGTTTTATGATCGGATATTGATGCGAAATGAAATCGACTTTTATCCCATTCACCTGGGTCAGCAATGTATTCTTAAATATCGAAGTTGCTCTTACATCATGCAATGTTGAAAGTGCATTCAGAATCTCTTCTGACTCAAAATTGCCAATTGTGAATAAATCAATATCAATGGAATTGCGATGCCCTAATTGTAATGCCAAAGCTGTTCCTCCAACAAGGTAAAAACTTTTAAGTATTGGCAAAACCTGTAATTCCTGAATTAATTCAAATGTTTCAGGAGCAATAATGTTCCTGACCTTATACAGCATTTGATTTTAAAATATCAGATCGTAAAAAAAGACGGGCAAAATCTTTTTCTCTTTTCCCCAACTGTTTTGTCCAATCAATAGTCTCCTTAATTTTTTCCATTGGGTAGAAACTGAGCATTTCATTCCAATCCTCAATTGTCCCCCTTATCAAAATACGTTCAATCACAATCTTGTAACTTTTCTCATAATTGAAAGTTGCCAAGTCGTACTCCCACAAAAGGGAATCGGGTATGTTGGGTTTGTTTTTCATTGATTAAACTTGAACAAAAATAGACATTTGACTTCATAAATGTGGTCGCTTATATTCAGGAATAAATCAAATCTTCACCGTCTTCCACTTACCCCTTTTGAAAATGATAATGCCCGCAAGGGTCAACAACGATTCACTAATGACAATGGCTGAAATAAAACATCAGGCACTTATAAAGTCTATGATCAACGAATTCGTTTGAAGTACTTAGTTTTGATAATACGGGTTACCTCTGGGGAATAGTCGTCGTGGATTATGAAAACTTCCTTTTCCAACAAGAACTGACCATTGATGTACTTAAATCTTCCCTCAGCAAAAGTATCAGACCTACCCCAATAATCCCTCTCTCCAAGTGCGTATTTGAAGTGAATGTTTTGAGAATTTACGTCATACCTCAATATCAATGCTTCCTTATCATCCCAGACATTTTCAAAATGTAGTCTCTTAAAACCTCGATATTTTATTGGATGATAGACTATCGAGTTCTTTATTAAAGAAAGAACTATAATTTCCCTCACTATAATATAATTGATATAAGCCCATTCTTCGCCTTGGATTATTAGATATTTATTATCAGGAAGTATTTCGATGGATTCTATGTTGGTGAACGAAAATCTTGTTTGCTCCGAAGTGTTGCCCTTCCTTAGTAATTCTTCACGTCCATCTTCAATTTTGTAAAACCAATAGTACCATGTGTGACCGCAATAAGCTCCACAATGGAGCGTTTCAATGACAAAAATCTTAAAGGAACTGTCTGGTGCATAATGAACTTGAGCACTTTCTAAAAATTGCCGACAGTCACCATATAGACTATCCATTTGAGAAATAGTTATTGGTTCACTAAAACTGGTATTGAAATAACTCTCTTTCAAAAATTCTTTTTTTAATTCAAAAGCATACTTCTCCAAAAGGAAGGAGTCGCGGCTGATCCATTGATTATTCCTGTAACGCGAAACCATTTTCGGAAATTTAAGTTCCAATTCCACCTGTGGTTCTTCCTCAATTGTTGATTCACCACCAGACCAAACAGTATCCATACCGGAATTCAAAGAGTCAACTTCAATTTTAGTTTCGGCAATCGGTCTTTTGGTGTCTGAAATACATGATCCCAGGCAAAAGAGGATTGCAAAATAGCTTGTTAATGCCCTCACAGTTTTGCGACAATACCCTCTTTTCGCTTTTGTAGGTAATAACCAATCAGACCGCATTTGGAACCAAACCATTATGAATTTCACCTCGAAAGTAACGCAGATATGCTCTAAAAATGTATGTGACTATTAATCAAATCTTCACCGTCTTCCACTTGCCTCTTCTGAAAATGATAATCCCCGCAAGGGTCAACAGCGACTCACTAATGACAATGGCCGAAAAGACCCCGTTTGGTCCAAAGCCAAGGCTGATGGCAAGCAAATACGCTAAAGGAATTTCGAGCACCCAAAACGCAAAAAGGTTGAGTATCGTAGGCGTTCGAGTGTCGCCAGCCCCGTTAAAAGAGTTGGCTATCACCATCCCGTAGGCATAAAAAATATAACCCAGTCCCACAATACTCAGGCATTGCGACCCGTACATCAGAACTTCGGGGTCTGTGGTGAAAATTGCTATTATTGGTTTTGACAAGGTGATATAAATGATGCTCACGATGCCCATGAAAATCATATTGAAAAAGCCGGTTCGCCAAACAGATTTCTCGGCCCTATCGGGAAATCCCGCTCCGAGGTTCTGACCCACCATGGTTGATGCCGCGTTGGACATGCCCCATGCCGGAAGTATGGTAAAGACAATAACACGGATGCCAAGGGTGTATCCGGCCAATGCCGCACTTCCAAATTGGGACATGATCCGCATCATGAAAATCCAACTGGCGGAAGCAATGATAAACTGACCGGTACCTCCCGATGAAACTTTTACCAGGCTCCAGATAGTTTTCGGTCTTAGCTGCCAGTTTTTCGAATGAATCTGTACGACACCTTTTCCCCTGAATAAATGATATACCTGATAAACCACACCAACACCCCGACCGATAGAGGTGGCAACGGCAGCACCCGTCAATCCCATCTCGGGGAAAGGCCCCCATCCAAAAATAAGGCAGGGATCTAACACGATGTTGATTCCGTTGGCGATCCAAAGGGTACGCATAGATAAGCCCGCATCTCCCGCCCCGCGAAATATGCCGTTAATCAGAAACAACAGCATGATCACCAGGTTTGAGCCCAGCATAATGGCGATGTAATTTTTGCCTTCGGCGATGACCTCTTTAGATGCTCCCATCATGCCCAGCAAATCTTCGGAAAAGAAAATGCCGACCAGACTGATGGGTATGGTCAGAAAAAATGCGAGGTACAATGACTGAACGGAGGCCTCGGCAGCCGCCTCCGGATTTTTCTCACCAATACGCCTCGCCACGGTAGCCGTTATCCCCATGCTCAATCCAAACCCAAGGGAGTAAACAATCATAAGCAAAGACTCCGTCAATCCGACAACGGCCACGGCATCCATGCTGACTTTAGAAACGAAGTAGGCATCTACTATGGCAAACAGCGATTCCATCAGCATTTCCAAAATCATGGGAACCGCCAGCAGCACAATAGCCTTGTCAATGCTGCCGGTGGTGGCATCCACATTTTCTTCCTTCACCGATTGCCTGATCAGTTTGAAGAGCTTTGATATTTTATCTGATATGGACATAAAAAGGTTGCGAGTATAAACAGTTTACTGCAAAAAGAAGAATGCAAGTTATCCGAAGTTGATTGGCCATGTTGATGTAGTTTAGTTGATCGAAAAAGTCCCGTTGGGACGGGCAAAATTGTAACAACGGACTTCAGTCCGTTGAAAATGGCGAAAGAAAGCTGAGTCTCGTAGAGACGACACATTTAAGCCACTAAGCATACTGACTGATCATCAGGCTCTCGTTGCGGTTACTTTTATTGACCGGACTGAAGTCCGGCCTTACAATATGAGCCGAGCCTACAGCTCTAAAAATTAAAACATAAATCCTATACTAAACTATATCGGTTGCTAAATTTTAACTCCAGCCAACCTCCCAACCAAACCCGGCCCCTCATAAATGAATCCTGAATAAATCTGAACAAGCTGTGCCCCGGCCTCGAATTTGTCCCGAGCATCTGATTCGCTCATAATTCCCCCAACGCCAATGAGAATGGTTCTCTTATCAAGTCGGTCATGGAGATATTGAAGTACCTGATCACTCCTATTTTTCAATGGCTTTCCGCTAAGTCCCCCCGCCCCCATTGTCTCGATTTTTGTGTTGTCCGTCTTTAAACCTTCCCTTGAAATGGTGGTATTGGTGGCTATGATTCCTTCGAACTGAAGTTCTATACTCTGGGCAATAATGTCATCCAATTGTCCTTCAGTTAAATCAGGAGCAATTTTCAGAAAGACGGGTTTTGAGGTTTTTCCTTCAGCCACATATTTTTCACGCCGCTGAAGGAGAATACCCAATATTTCTTTCAAAGCATCTTTATCCTGCAAAGCCCTAAGGCCGGGTGTATTCGGCGAGCTGACATTCACGGCAAAGTAGTCAACCAACTCATAGAGTTTTTCGAAACAATGCAGGTAATCATCCACCGCTTTTTCATTCGGGGTAATTTTGTTTTTGCCAATATTGCCCCCAACAATCAAACCCCTTGGCCGGTTCTCAAGTCGGCGGACCATAGCTTCCACCCCCTGATTATTAAAGCCCATTCTGTTGATAATGGCCTTGTCCTTTGGCAGACGGAAAAGCCTTGGATGTTCATTTCCGGGTTGGGCTTTGGGTGTTACAGTTCCTACCTCCACATGGCCAAATCCAAGAGCTTTCCATACTTCTAAGAATCTCGCATCTTTATCGAACCCTGCTGCCAATCCAACTCTGTTCTTAAAAGTCATTCCGGAAATCGTCACCGCATGATCAATCCCGTTTGATTTAAAAATTGAACCCATGAGAGCAGACATGCCCGGAATCTTCAATAGAAAGCTAAAAATATGCAGGGTTAAATAATGGGCTTTCTCCGGCGGCAGAAGAAAAAGGAAGTTGCGAATGAAATGATACATGTTGTGCAAAGATATTGTAATACTCTCATCGAGAATGAAAAATGAAAAATGAAGGATTAGTTGATAGCTGCAGGGCAACACACAATAAAATAAGTTTTACTCATAATCAATGGTTTACGGGATATTTAAAAATACCTGAACTTTCAGCACAAAAAGGCTCCTTCAAAAGCGATAGCCCTGGCAGCAAAAACAAAGAATGCTTTGATGTTTGCCATAAACACGATTTTAGGCTTCAAACAAGCCATTTTGAGACATCTGGACTTTCAGAAGAATCTGATAAAGCTAAAAACAAACCTCGCTTAGAAAGCCTCTGATTAGGTCGTTTTATTGCCCAACCGGCCCTTTTTTGATTGAAAATGAGTTGAGCAACGGTTACCCTTGTTATGCAGTCGGCTTTCTTTTCTGTCGTCTGTGCTTTCGTTCATTTTGTCAAACTTAAATATTTTTCAAAAAGTCTCGTGAACCCATATTCAAATTTCGGTTGTGTTTCGTCAACTATAACCCTTAAAGTTCCAATATCCTTAACAAGTCCTGTAATTCTTTCTCCTTTGTCTGAAAGGTCAGAAGAACTGTTTGTTAAGTCCTTTCTATATTTTCCAAAGTCGGTATAACCAACTTTGAAAGTGAAATCTTGATTTTCAACCGTGTCTGTAAACGAAAACGAACCTTCTTTAAGGTCTAAGTCGTAATGAAAGTCTGAATTGTTGGTCACAACCTTGTTGTCAGATATGAAATAATTGAACTCTTTATGGATTGTGTCGCAACTGCCGTTTGTGTCAATGAAGCAATACCTTACACTATATGTTTCTGTTGGTAAATTGAATTTGTAGTAAAGTGCTGTAATCATCAAAATATTTCGGTCTTCAGTCGCTTTGAAAATGTCAACAGGTTGTAAATTGTCATAGTTGCTTGAAACTTGTCTTGCTACACTTAATTGATTTGTTGGAAAATATTCACCTTTCGGATAGAAGTAAGTCAATAATGTAAGGTCAAACACAAGAATTATTATTAAAAATATGATCTTGCTGAATTTAATTTTGTCACTGAACTTGTTGTATGTCCAAGCACTTAATCCGCCTACAAAAAATATGATTGGATAATAAATCAATAAACAAAGTCCGTAGCCACAAGGTGTCGGAAACAAACTCAATGTTAAAATTGGGATTGTCACACAAAACAGAAAAATCAATATTGTCGTTACTCTTTTTTTATTCATTGTCTGTGTCTTGTTGTGTCGTCTTTTAAGCTGCCGCATAACGTTTCGGGGGTTTGCGATGGCGGGGAGTTTTAGCACTAAACTTCAATCGAAGTAATAATGTTTGTTTGCCCACAAAACTGTCATACGAAGCACTGCACCGCCACTTTTGCCAAACGCCTGTTAGCACCAGTTTAGTGTTTAATGTCAAGGTAAAAGTTTGAAATAGCTTTTCCATTGTCAAGTAACATTAGAGTAAAACTTGTCTTTTTGTCTGACGGTATTCCAACTTCTGAAAGTATTTGTAAAACATCTATGTTTTTAAAGCTATCAATTGTAAATGACTTTTCGTTTTGTCTGTATCCAACGGCTGAAACTTGGAATTTAATAGTGAAATAATTTTCTGTCTTTGAGCTGTTCTTAAATTTAGGAGTTATAACAAGTTGTCGAACTTGTTCTGAAGTCAAAGCTATTTTGTCTACTGATTCTCCATTCAATGTTAGTTCAACTTTCCATATTTCATTGGTCTTTTGTTCAGGTACTTGTTTAACGAATTCTCCATTCTTCCAAAACTCTGAATAAAGTCTGTCTCCTTTTTCATTAAAATATGTCCATTGTCCATCGGCTACACTGCAATATCCTCTGTCCCAAATGTTTTTCCAATTTCCAGTAGGATTTTCCTTGTATCGTCCAGTCAATTTAACTTTCCCATTTGGATAAAACTCCTTAAAAACCCCAACACCACAGTCTGTGCACGAAACAGCCTCACGGATAAGGACATCATTCTCATCGTAGGATTTTAAAATACAAGGACAACAAGTTTCCATATTTTTCCAAGTGGATTCATATTTGTCGTAAATCGATTTTGAAACTTTTTTTCCATTGACTTCATATGTCCCCTCGACATTTGTTGTCTGAGATGAAAGTCCGACTGAATAAAATTTCTTCGTTTCAAGTCCGTTATAAACAGTAGGACTGTCTGATTGTCCAAATGCTTGTCCTAAAGCAATGGTCAGAATTATTATTGTTAATGTATGCTGTCTCATTTTGATGACCGCTAACGGTTGCAGGTATAAGAGGTAGCGGCTTCGGAGCCTACAAACTGTCAACCTACGACAAATTTAGTTGGAAGAACACACTTTCCCAAACTACAAAGCAGCCATCTAATATACCTGCTGTTATAGCCAGTTTTTCTTGGAGAAGTCAGTCATTTAGTTCAGAATTAGTTTCTTTACAATTTGCCCACCTTGTCCTGTAATGCTAATGAAATACAACCCTTTTTTAATTTCGTCTATATTCATTTCCATTTGGTTCTTTCCTTTTGAAAGTTGCCAAGTGTTATTCTTAATTACTTCACCCAATGAATTTGAAACTTCTACAAAAAAGTAACCTGAATTAAGAGATTCATAACCTAAGGTAAATTTTCCTTGGCTAGGATTAGGATATACAGTAATTGTTGTTTCATTTTTAGGAATCGCAGTGGTTCCTGCCCACCGTATAGTTTCTTTAATGGCTGCATAAGCATTGATTTTGCCCGCACCCCATTTTGCCGCATCCGGCGATTGGGTTGTAAAATTATCCTTGATAGCAGTTTCTTGCAAAATGAGTTTTATTCTTTCCGGTTCTAAATTCGGATTCACCTGTAGCATGAGTGCAACTATTCCGGCAACCATCGGCGATGCGAAAGAAGTACCCTGACCTGTGGCATAATAATAGTTACGGCCATTTTTAGGAGAGGTGTATTTTGATACCAGAAACGGAGCAGAAGTTCCTCCCTGAATGGCTTCGGCATCAAATGAATTGGCGGATGAATTAATCATTCCGCCCGGTGCAGTGATGTCAGGTTTAGTTCTGTTATCTAAAGTTGGCCCTCTACTGGAATAATATGCAAGCTCGCCCTGTTGCTTATTTTGCGGAATATACCAAGGTCGGTTTTGTATATCTTTCCAGAACACCCTGCTTACAGTTGCTCCAACAGTAATAGCAGATTTGGTACAACCCATTTCACCTATAGTATAATTATCATCACCTTCTGATGCCCAGGAATTGTTTCCTAAAAAATTACCCCATATTGTGACCCAGGATTCATCGAAGTACTCCTGCCACATGTGGACTGAACCGCTTTTGGAAAATGTACTTAGGCACAAAGTATCCTTTGATTTACTAAGAATATCAATGGTAGCATGAGGCTTCTTGTTGTATTCCTGTGTTTTTGTGGTAAGGGTTATATAGCAAGTGTCGTTGTCGGAACCAACGATAAAAAGGTTCTTTGTAGAATTATCCATGCAGTAAATGGTTGAATTGTTTATCACCGTTCCATTTTTGTACATTCCAAACTGAAGACAAAAGCTTTTTAGGCTATCACCCCAGGCATCAATATAATTTCTCCGGTCTCCATTATTATACTTTTCAATGGACACCAACGTGTTTAATGCAGTGTCACTGAATGTAAATTTTTTTCCAATATGGTTTTTGGCACCGCCATTGTTCCCTGCACTAAGTACAATGATTTTACCTGGCCCTGTCAGGTTATCACAGGCCTGGGCAAATAACGACTTTCCATCTCTTGCCCCAACAATCGACCCCAGACTTATATTAATTACCGCAGGTTTGCCTTTGGATTGGGCATACGAAAAAATATAATTGATACCATCAATGATAGTGGCCATATTCACCTCTCTCCAATCTTGAACAGTTAGCGGGACACTCACAAGAACGAGTTCAGACTCGTAAGCAATTCCCCTGCCTGCACGGGCATTTTTGCTTCCTATTCCTGAACCGGCTGCGATGCCGGCAACTTCTGATCCATGAGAGCCGGAATTGTCAAAATCGAATTTCTTTTGTAATAAAGACGCCGTGTCTTTAAACTCTGCTCCATAAGTGTAACCCGATGGTGGTGAACCTGGTATATTTTGTACCCAAGCTTTTGTAATTCTCAGCTTAGAATAAGTTGTATCATAAAATGCCGGATTCGTATAATCAAATCCACCATCAATAATACCTATAACCACCCCTTTCCCGCTCAATGGCATAGGCAGCCCAATTCCTTTTATTACTGAATCTACATGCGTAAAGTATCGAGCCGAATCCATTTGCATCGCAACTTTTTGACCCAATTCCATATATTCAATTCCTTTAATATCAATAATGTCTTTTAGATTTTCTTTCGGTACACTTACTGTCCAGATATTGCCTGCCTTTGTACCTACCACAGCGCCTGATTTAATTAAACTACTTTCATCAAAACCATTGTTAACCTTAATCAGGAGGTTTAAAATGGGTAATCTTTTGCCAATTTGTGCAGTGTAATTAAATGGTCCGGTATTTAAAACCATCTCCTCCTCGTGGAGTATTTGCATCAAATTTGGAGAAAGTCTTGAATTGTCTGTTTGGGCCTTGAGTTGAAAAGCAAAAAGACACAAGATGAGCAGGGGTTGTGATTTAGTTGATTTCATTATTTATTGAGATATGATTTACAATATTAGTTAATTTCGGGAAGGTTGAAGAAAAAATGGCCATAACGTTACGGCGGATTTGAAACAGGCGGGCTTACGAAGCTTCACCTGTCTACACGCACAAATGGTTTTATGAAGATACAAAACTTTATTAGTGAGGGCAAATGAAAATTATTTTGCGATTCACCGCACTTTTTATTGCCCGAACGATGACCGATTCCACCCGCTTCTTTTGCTTGCTGTTAGCACACGTAGGGTAAACACAGATAAGTCATGTTGACTTGTCTGCCGAAGAATAGATTGTTTTATAGTTTGTCGCGAATGGTGGTTGAATTATTTCGAAGTCCCATTGTTTTGGGATTGAAGGAAATATTTCTTTTGTCCGCGAAACGAATTGATACCAACCAGGTAGTTCTTCTGAAATCTCGATTTGTTTGTCACCGTAAACAATTTCCATTCTTATTTCGTCTATTGTCATAAGGTCTTTTTTATATACATTCAGTTCTGTAATTTCAGACCATCTAAGAGTTTTTGTAAAGTCCTCATATGTCAACGTGAACCCGTTGTCAGTGTATGTAAATGCTCCAAGGTCGAGCTGTTGCTCTTCGAAACTTTTTATAGAGTCATAATTTCTTTCTCCTCGAGGTGTGTCGCGAAAGATTTTTTTTAAAATGTCCTTAAATGCCAATCGAAATGTTTTTTTACCGGAATGTCGTCCGCCCTATGAGTGCTAACGTTACGGCAGATTTGAACAGTAAAAAAATCAGGCAGTTAGCGTTGCCAAAACACTGTTCATGCTTCTGACAGCCTCAGCACTTTTGTTGAATGCTGCCTGTTCATCAGCAGTAAGTTTTATATCAACTATTTTCTCCCAACCGTTTTTACCGACAATCACGGGAACACCTATGCAAATATCTTTCTGACCGTATTCTCCATCGAGATACACGCAGCATGGGAAAAGTTTTTTCTGATCGTTCACAATGCTGTCAACCAAAGCCCCAACTGCTGCTCCGGGAGCATACCAGGCTGAAGTGCCCAGCAAACCCGTAAGCGTTGCTCCACCCACCATCGTGTCGGCAGCTACTTTTTGCAAAGCTTCAGCACTAAGAAACTGAGAAACAGGAACGCCATTGTAGTTGGCCAATCTGGTCAATGGGATCATGGTTGTGTCTCCGTGTCCGCCAATCACCATTCCGCTAATGTCGCTTGGCGGAGCGTTTAAAGCAAGGGACAAATAACATTTGAAACGGCTGCTGTCGAGTATGCCACCCATTCCTATGATACGGTTTTTCGGTAATTTGCTATCCCTCAAAGCGAGGTAAGTCATGGTGTCCATTGGATTGCTTACAACCACGATGACGGCATCGGGCGAGTGAGATAATACGTTTTCAGAAACACTTTTCACGATTCCGGCGTTGATGCCGATCAGTTCTTCGCGGGTCATGCCCGGTTTGCGTGGGATTCCGCTGGTGATAACCACTACCGAACTTCCGGCAGTTTTCGAATAGTCGTTGGTTGAACCTGAAATGCGGGTGTTGAAACCATTTAGAGTGGCAGTCTGCATCATATCCAAAGCCTTGCCTTCGGCAAAACCTTCACGGATGTCCAACAATACAATTTCGCTGGCAATGCGGCGATGGGCAATCACTTCGGCACAGGTGGCCCCTACGTTTCCTGCACCAATAACACTAATTTTCATTTGTTTATTATTATGGTGCAAAAGTATGAATCGAAGTGAATTATTAAAACCGGGAATTATCTTATTGCTAATGATTTATCTCACCGGGTTAAGGGAACTGATATTAAGAATGAAATGGAAACTCCGGTGCTTTGCTTATTTGGACAGTTGATAATTGTTGAATAGACCAGACGCGGAAATATTCAAGAGATATTCAAGCCGTGTATCATTTCTACAGTTAGTCTTTTCTTTCTATTCAATATTTCAGACACCGTACCTTTGCCGCCAATAACCCCTATCAGGTCTTTTTGCTTCCATCCTTATCTTAATGGCCTCTATCGGATCGGGGGATTCAATTGGGAAATGTTCTTTCTCATAATTGTCAATCATCATGACTAAAATCTCTGCCTCATCTCCTTCAATAGAATTTGGAACAGCATCAAAAATCGCCTCAAGTCTTTTGAGGGCGTCTTCGTAATCCAATTCTGATTTTATTGGTTTTATTTCCATAGTCTTTTTCAAAGTTAATCCAACACCATCTCCGGAATGTCACCTTCAACAATTAATCTACCCTCTGTTTTGGCGATGACTTCTTCGACCGTCACACCCGGGGCCAGTTCTCTTAGTTCAAATCCCCGTTCCGTCACATCGATCAGGCATAAATCCGTTACAATTTTATCGACACAACGCAAACCAGTAATAGGCAGGGTACATTTTTTCAAAAGTTTTGAAGCACCATCCCTGCTGGTGTGTTGCATGGCCACAATGATATAACTTGCACTGGCAACCAAGTCCATGGCACCGCCCATTCCTTTCACCATTTTTCCGGGTATTTTCCAGTTGGCAATATCTCCGTTCTCACTCACCTCCATGGCTCCTAAAACGGTGAGGTCAACCTTCCCGGCCCTGATCATTCCGAAACTCATGGCCGAGTCAAAAAAACTGGAACCGGTAGTTGTGGTAATGGTTTGCTTGCCGGCATTGATAAGATCGGCATTCACCTCGTCCTCTGTCGGGAAAGGGCCAATACCCAACAGTCCGTTTTCAGATTGAAGGATCACCTCAATGCCTTCGGGTACATAATTGGCCACCAATGTTGGGATGCCAATGCCGAGATTTACATAAAACCCGTCTTTGAGTTCTTTGGCGATGCGTTTTGCGATTCCGTATTTGTCTAACATGCTTTAATTTGAGAATTTGAAAATTTGAAAATTTGAAAATTGTGTCATTTGGGTTCTTATTTTGATTTGGAGGATGAGATAATTTTGGAAAGTATTCGTATGATTTCCTGAATATTAACTTGAAGTTCAGAACAATTCGGATAGTTTTTCGATTGTTGACACAAGTACAACCAATAGTCAGTTTCCTCAGCCTCCTTTGCCGCTATTTTCATTTTATGGATAAAGTCATTCTTACTTTCCGCATTTTGTGCTTCCCTAACATTTGCACCTATTGAGGTACCAGACTTTAATAATTGATTGGCAATTACATAATGTTTCAGATCAGTTAATAGTTCAATATACTCAATGATTTGAATGGCGAACTTTACGCTCTTATCTACTATGATATTTTCTTTATCGTCACGCATATTTAATGCTCATTAATTCTTCATTTTCAAATTCTCAAATTTTCAAATTTTCAAATTGAAACAGTCCTTTGCTCAATTCTTTTCTCATAATTGGTTCCCTGAAAAATCTTGTTTACAAATATTCCGGGGGTATGAATCTGGTTGGGGTCTAATTCTCCGGCAGGTACCAGTTCTTCGACTTCTGCAATGGTTATTTTTCCGGCCATGGCCATCAGCGGATTGAAGTTTCTGGCGGTGTCTTTAAAAATAAGGTTGCCGTGAGTATCGCCTTTCCAAGCTTTTACAATGGCAAAGTCTGCCTCAAAGGCATATTCGAGCAAATATTCTTTCCCATTGAAATTTCTGATCTCCTTTCCTTCTGCCACCTCAGTTCCTACTCCGGCAGGGGTATAAATAGCTGGAATTCCATAACCGGAGGCCATGCATCTTGTTGCAAGGGTTCCCTGAGGAATTAAATCAACTTCCAGTTCCCCGCTCAGCATTTGTCTTTCGAATTCTTCGTTCTCCCCAACATACGATGAAATCATTTTTTTAACCTGTTTTTTTTTTAGCATAATCCCAATTCCAAAATCATCCACTCCGGCATTGTTTGAGATACATGTCAATCCTGTAACACTTTTGTTAGCCAGTGCATTGATGCAATTTTCGGGAATGCCGCAGAGTCCAAATCCACCCAACATCAGGGTCATATTGTCTTCAATTCCTTCAATGGCCTTTTCGGCATTTGCAACTTCCTTATTCATAGTCTATAACTTTGGAGCAAATATAGATTGCATATCTTAAATCTGAAGAAGAATCAGATTCTTGTAAAATGGACAATATGGGGCAGAAAAATCAAAGAGATTAAGGTTTAATGGGTTATCTTCGAAGCGTAAACTACGCATTAAAATGAAATTCTTTTTTTTGGCTGTCTCTTTTTTTTGTGCACCTAAACTATTTGCACAGACTTTCGGCAATGAGTGGATACAGAATAGTCAGATATACTATAAATTTTCTCTTGCCAAAGAAGGTATTTACCGTATCAGTTATGAACAGATGAAGTCAGCCGGAATAGAGGTTGACCTTATTAATCCAAAAGGAATTCAGATTTTCACAAAAGGCAGGGAGGTCGCCCTGTTGGCTGTTGGTGAATCTGACAACGCTTTTGACCCGGGCGATTATATTGAGTTTTACGGTACCTATAATGACGGTGCGTTAGATCAGGTTCTTTATCAGTCGCCGGCTGAGCAACCTCATGCATACTCCAGTCTATATACCGATTCGCTCACATACTTTTTAACATGGACCGGAGGCAACAACGGAAAACGAATGGTTGCATTCAGCAATACAAATTATTCGGGGAAAACGCCTGACAGTTATTTCCTCTACAAAAGTATAAAATGGTTTAAGGATGCCTGGTTCGACGGCAGTCCGTTTGCAGGCGGCTACGGTTTGTTTAGCGAATATACAGAGGGGGAAGGCTGGTTTTCCTCGCCCTATTTTGAAGGTGGCGATTTGCATAGCATTACAACGCCAGACTACATTGTATCAGGGCCTGCTCCAAAATTGCATTTTAAATTGTTCGGTAAATCTGACCCTGTAGTCAGCGATGCACAGGGTTATAATCATGAAGTTGAAGTTAGAGCAGGAAATAGTTTGGATGTCATTTACACCGAAAAATTTAAAGGCTATGCCAAAATAGAGCAGGATCTTACCCTGCTGTCATCCCAAATGGATGTCAATACAAAGGTGAAATTCACATCCTCCTATCTCTCTAAGGGAAGACAAGCCGTATCGAGTATTGATATCACCTATCCTCGTGGTTTTAATCTGAACAACAGCAGCCAGTTCAGATTCAGTTACAATAGCCTCAACTCCTATTTGAAATTTTCCAATTACCCTTCGGGGAAGAGCAATCCAAAGATATTAGATTTGGGAAACGATCTGTTGATAGATGCCAATGTTTCAGGAAATGATTTGCAGTTTAACATACCGGTGGCCGGCGTTTCAGACTTGTTCATATATGATAGTGTGGACGCCATCTGGATTGATGCTTCGGCTATCAAACCCGTCAGTTTTAATTTGTACGACTTCACCGCATCCAATTACGATTTTTTAATCATCAGCAATGAAAAGCTTGATTCGGCGGTCAGTTTATATGCTGACTATAGGAATAGTGCTGAAGGCGGGGGACATAATGTTTTTGTGGCTTATACCTCACAACTTTATGATCAGTTTTATTACGGAATCCACCACCCGATGGCTTTGCGTAATTTTTGTTTCTATATTTTGAGCACCCAACCCCAAAAACCCGAATTTCTTTTTCTGATAGGGAAAGGTCAGCGATACTCAAGAATAACCTTTGATGCCAATAACCGAAACCAGGAGGACCTTGTGCCTACTTTTGGTGACCCTCCATCCGATTATCCATTCACAAGCGGGCTGGCCGGAACACAGTTGGAACCTGCTATACCAACGGGCAGAATCCCTTGCAGAACTTTGGAACAACTGATCAATTATCTTGAAAAAGTTAAACTTTATGAGAAACTCGGGCCTGAACCATGGAGAAAAAATGTGATCCATCTGGCCGGAGGAATGGATTTTTCCGAGAGTCAAACATTCAATTCTTATTTGACTGAATTTTATAATATTTTGAAGGGACCATTTTTTGGTGGTAAGAGAAAATTATTTTCGAAAGGCGATGCGGTACCCGTTGATAAAAGTCTTACTTCTCTGATACAGGAAGAGATCGCCAGAGGGGTGTCCATGGTCACCTATTTCGGGCATGGATCGGCACAAGTGCTGGAAGTAGAAATAGGCGAAGTAAAGGATTTTGATAATGCAGGGAAGTACCCTTTGTTTTACTTCAACGGCTGTGCACTTGGCAATTCTTTTGAGCAATATTCAATTCCGGAATCATTTCTTTTTGAACCATTGAACGGAGCTATTTCATGGGTAGCCAGTACTACTTTTGGATTTACCGGAGAATTATATCAGTATGGCAGAATATTCCATAACAATATTTTCAAAGACAACTTCGGGCTGACTATTGCTCAGAACCTAAAAAAGACAATAGAACAATATCAAAATCCTGCCAGCAATTATAATCGAACCCAAAGCCGTCAGTTAATATATCTCGGCGACCCTGCCATTAAAATTTTCAGCCCTGACAAACCCGACTATATCACTGAGCCAAGCGGAGTCAGTGTTTACAAAGAATCTGCAGCAGATCCCGGTAAAAAAATAAAAATCATTTTGGACAACATTGGAAAAGCAACGGATGATACAGTCGCTGTGTTGCTAAGACTGAAAAATTCGGTTGGAGACACCACCACCCTCCCTGTATTATACAGACCTTCTGTTTATTATAGGGATACCATCATTGTAAACCTTGGAAACAGTCCGATCAGAGTAAGTGGTTTGATGAGATGTAATATTACCATAGACCCAATGGATTTGATTGCCGAATTGACCCCTATAGGTGAAGGTAATAATTACACGGAGGTGAACTTGTTTTTTCCTGATGACGGAATAAGGATAGTTTTTCCGGTGAACGACGAGATCATGAGTAAACCGGAAGCCCGCCTGATGGTGCAGTCGAACAATATTTATAAAGGCGAACAGGAGGTAATGTTCGAATTGGATACCAATCCCCATTTCAACAGTCCTGTATTGATTCAATCTGGTGTCATTAAAGGAACCCATTTTGTTGAATTCAAAGCATCACTCCCACCATTTGACAGTACCGACTATTTTTGGCGGGCCCGACTCAATATACCGGTGAGTGAAGGGGGAGAATGGAACTACGGAACCTTCCGTTATATTTACAAAAGTCCGGAGGGCTGGTCTCAGGGATATTATTCTAAGATCGGAAAATCGGAATTGAACGGATTGCGTTTGGACTCCAACTCCAGAAAACTCGAATTCATCAGAAAGCTGTCTGGTTCATATACCATAGAAACCACCGGAGCAAACGGGCCACAAGAGCGTTATATTTATGGTGACTTTGGCCTCGATTTTTTTGGATATATCAATACCAATGGTTTACGCATTTTGGCAATAAACCCTGATAATGAAGATCGTTACAGTGATGGAAGCCCATACAATACAACTGTAAGTACCAATTGGTGGGTTTTGCCCGGTGAGTATTTTAAGAAATACTATACCATAGGAGGTAAATCCGGTGTTTATTATTACAATACCACTATTAAAACGCAACGAGATTCGTTGATTAGTTTAATCAACAGGATTCCGGTGGGTTATTATATATTGCTCTATAGTGGTCCTGTTATGGGCGTTTCAACATGGGAACCAGAAGTATTTGATGCTCTTAAAACAGTCGGTATCTCAAAAATAAATCTAAATATTGACGGACATCCATATATCGCAACGGGGGTAAAAGGCATGACAGAGGGACAAGCTACAGAAGTCTTCCCCGATTTTACAAACACAACCGTACCGGCCAATAGGCAGAAGATCAATCAAACCATTAAATTGACACCAAAGGTTTCGACCGGAGACATACGATCAAAAAAAGTGGGGCCTGCCATGCGTTGGGACATGGCTTACTTGAACATTGACCGCGAGATATACGATTCGGTTTTTACGGAGATTATTGCTTATGATTCCAATGGAAACGTAGGTGTTGTGGCAGGTATGACCTCCGACAGGGTGATAGACCTTTCGTCAATTAATGCAAAGTCATACCCTTATATTGAACTGAAACTTTATCTGACCGATGCTACCAACAGATCGCCTGCCGATTTGCTCAATTGGACGGTATTGTTCGAAGGAGTTCCCGAAGGGGCATTAGAATCGGTCGCAAATTTCACTTCGGACATTGACACCCTGCAGGAAAATCAGGTTTTGTCTTTTAAGACTGCTTTCAGAAATATTTCGGATAAGCCCATGGACAGTGTTTGGGTAAGGGTTACGAGTAAAAACTATCTTTCAAATATGACAGATACCATTATCTGGCAATCATTTAAAAATCTGTTATCTGGTGATTCATTCCAAATCTCCGTAGCATTAAATACACTTGCTAAAGTGGGAAACAATGAATTGCTTGTGGAGGTAAATCCGGGATTTATTCAACCTGAGCAAAGTCTGGCCAACAATGTTTTGATCAAATCTTTTTTCGTCATCCGCGATCAAAAAAATCCTCTGTTCGATGTGACCTTTGACGGAATACATATTTTGAACAACGACATCGTTTCTTCACGTCCGCAAATAATCATTGAAGCGAGGGATGACAATCCCTTTGTTTTGTTGGACGAGGAAAGTTTGTTCAGCATTTCGCTGAAAAGTCCTGATTCGGAAGACACTTTCAGGGTTTATGATCAGTTCTCCCCTGAAATTCAGTTTAAGGCCCCTGCCAACGAAACAGAAAAAGCCCGTCTGACATTTAGTCCTGATAAACTGGTTGACGGAAAGCATACCCTAAATGTTCAGGTGACTGACAAAGCTGGTAACCTTGCCGGTAGTGAAGAATACTCAATAGATTTTCAAGTAATCAACAAATCGGCGATTACACATTTCTATCCTTATCCTAATCCTTTCACCACTAAAACCAGATTTGTATTTACCCTAACAGGGGATAAACTACCCGATTACCTGAAAATTCAGATCATGACAATCAGCGGAAAGATTGTGCGGGAAATCATGCTCAGTGAATTGGGTCAGTTGAGGATTGGAAACAATATCACAGACTTTGCATGGGACGGAACAGATGAATTTGGAGACAAACTGGCAAACGGCGTTTATCTCTACAAAGTAACCGCCAAAACGGATGGTAAAGAAATTGATCGTAGAGAAACTTCTGCCGACAATTTTTTTACGCAAGACATTGGTAAAATGTATATTTTGAGATAAGTTGTCTATCGCGTTTGCCCCGACTCACTTGTTTCAACTTTCTCAATCATTTAACAGCCCATTTGGTGGTGCGAGTCCCATTTGCAGGTGCGAGTCTCATGACTCGTACCTTGTCTTTTGTTTCTCATATCGTTGTATCTTTTGACCATTTGCGTCAACTTAAGAAACAAATAATATAGATAAAAGTCCCGTAGGGACGGCACATTGGTAACAATCGATTTTTTTTTCAATTGACAAGTCCCATAGGGACGACACATCATTTTAAACTTCTGAAA
>JAGVMN010000020.1 GCA_020053795.1 Bacteroidia bacterium
CACCTGTAATATCCAACTTAAAACCCCCATGCGTAGCAATCAGAAGGATCACAAAGCATATCCATTCATATTTAAAAAATCAAGAAGAAGGATAGAAACTCTGTTTAAATGTCACTAATGTTATTCCACCCAAATAATTACCTTTGCCGGATAAATTTACAATATCATGCAATTGTCAGGTGTTTTTATGTTTATCGGGATGCAGGAATGGATTATCATATTGCTCACTCTGCTTCTCATGTTTGGCGGAACTAAGATTCCGCAACTGATGAAAGGTTTGGGACAGGGTATCCGCGAATTCAACAATGCCAAAAATGATGTGAAACAGAAGATTGAAGAAGGTATCAAAGATGATACGCAGAAATCTTCTTAGATTATTCAACTGGCAGGTTTGAAAAAATTTTCATCGTTAACCGAGATTCGGCAAGCCCTTCTCTGTGAGAAAACGACTTGCCGGGGGTTGGTAGAATATTATCTGCAACGCATTTCAGGCAAAAAACACCTCAACGCATTTTTGGAGGTTTATGCCGAAGAAGCATTATCTCAGGCGGATATCATCGATCAAAAAATAAAGGAAGGAACTTCCGGCAGACTCGCAGGTATGGTTCTGGGATTAAAAGACAATATTTGTTATAAAGGACATAAGGTTTCGGCGTCGAGCAAAATATTAGACGGATTCGAATCTCTCTATTCCTCAACGGTTGTTGAAAGATTATTGGCTGAAGACGTGATCATCATTGGTCGGCTGAACTGCGATGAATTTGCCATGGGGGCTTCCAATGAAAATTCGGCTTATGGGCCAGTGTTAAACGATGCCGACAATTCCAAAGTTCCCGGCGGTTCCTCTGGCGGTTCTGCCGTTGCCGTTCAGGCCGATCTCTGTATGGCCGCTTTAGGTTCCGATACAGGGGGAAGCATCCGTCAACCGGCTTCTTTCACCGGAACATTTGGAATGAAACCAACGTATGGCCGCGTTTCAAGATGGGGCTTGCTGGCTTATGCTTCTTCATTTGATCAGATAGGGCCCATCACTTCGAGTATTGAAGATATGGCCCTTTTGCTGGAAATTATGGCCGGACCTGACGAGTTCGACGCCACGGCTTCTCATGAAGCAGTTCCGAAATATTCTGAGGAATTTGCTGCCAATAAAAAATACAAGATAGCCTATATTGAAGACTGCCTGCATAGTGACGGAATGGATACTGAAATTACAACTCACTTTAAATCCCTGATTCAGCAATTGAAAAAAGAAGGGCACACGGTTGAGTCTGTTTCTTTTCCTTATTTGGATTATATGGTCCCCTGCTATTATGTTATGACCACCGCCGAGGCTTCCAGTAATTTGTCGAGATATTCCGGTTTGCTGTTTGGCCATAGAAGTAACGAGGCCACTGATCTGGAAAGTACTTTTAAAAAATCAAGATCAGAAGGTTTCGGACCGGAGGTAAAACGCCGCATTATGACAGGAACATTTGTTCTTTCGTCAGATCATTACGATGCTTATTACACTAAAGCACAAAAGGTTCGAAGGGTCATCCGTAACAAAACATTAGAGCTTTTGAAAAACCGCGATTTCATCTTATTGCCAACAACACCGGGTACCGCATTTGAATTGGGAGCTAAATCTCAAGACCCTATTGCCATGTATCTGGCCGATATTTTCACCGTTCAGGCACCATTGGCCGGAATTCCGGCTATATCGGTTCCGGGTGCCATACACAACAATGGTTTGCCGTTTGGAGTTCAGTTGATGGCGGGCTATTTTAAAGAAGGGCCTATGCTGGCGTTTGCCCATGACCTGCATCGCGTATTAAGGCAACAACTATGAAAAAGAGTTTATCGTCTTTAGCCGTATTGTTTGGGTCTATTCTAACGCTCTTAGCTCAGGAATCTGTATTTAAACCCAGATTAGATCTTATACTCAGTAAAGTTCCCCTTACTTATAACAGCTATGTAGAATCATACATCAATGCTTTTCTTGCTGACCAAACTGGCACCGAAACCATGCTTGGGAAAGGAAGGATTTATCTGAAAGGAATTGATGAGATTTTGGTTCGAAGCAAGTTGCCGAAAGAGCTTAAGTATTTACCTGCTGCTCTTTCAGCCTTTCAGGTGGCACTGGTGTCCGAAGATGGGGGATCGGGATTTTGGCAAATGCGTTACCATGTAGCCAAGAGCAATGAACTGCATATCAGTTCTTATGTTGACGAACGACGCGACTACAAAGCAGCCACCGTTGCATCGGTAAAATATCTGGAGGAACTTTTTTTAATGTATGAAAGCTGGCCATTGACTCTGGCCGCTTTCTACGGCGATCCGGTTGAGGTGAACAAAGCCATTCGTCTGGCCGGCGGATCATTGGATTATTGGAAAATTCACCCTTTCCTACCGGAAAAGTACCAAAGCACAGTGCCAAAGTTTATTGCTACGGTCTATATTTTCACCTATTACAAAGAACATCGGTTAACGCCAGACGACTTTACAATACCCAACCTTGATACTGTTGCTGTGTTGCAATGGACCACCTTACAGCAAATTGGAAGAGCCCTGGAAATGGATCCGAATCTATTGCTCGAATGGAACCCCATTTTTAAAAAAAAGGTAATACCATATAGCGGCAATCCCTATTTACTCCGATTGCCATTTGACAAAGCACGGTTGTTCAGGGCATTGGGAGATACGGTTTATTCCTTTGGCAGAGAGGTTATAGAGCAGGATACTACTTCTAAAGAAACACCCGATTCGGTTGAGGTTGTAGAATCAGATCCTAAACCTCCAAAGCCGGTATTAATAGAAAAGACTGCCGGGGAAATATTGATTTATCACACTGTGCGGAGTGGTGAGTTTTTGGGAAAGATTGCCGACCTCTATGATTGCAATGTGAAAGAACTGAGAAAATGGAACAACATGCGAAACGACAGAATCAATTCAGGTCAGAAATTAAAGATTTATATTCCTGCCGGCAAAAAATCGCAATACCAGAAAATAAACAAGATGACTGCTGCAGAGAAAAAACGCATCATCCAAAAGGATTGATCATCCGGTGAACCCCAAAGAAGAACGAACCAACCAACGAAAACGACTGGTAAAACCACAAGAGGTTTTTTTAGCTTTGCTATTGCTGAATGCAATGCTCGGACTTGTCATCATCATTTTTCCAAATGGCAAAATTCCTTTATGGAAAGACTTCTCTCTTAAGGTAACACCTTTCGAAAGACTTTTCCATGCGGATACCAGCCGTTATGTTGACGTTGGAAAGGTATTAGAAGGTCTGGAACCGATTGACACCAATCTGGAAAATATACCTGGAACAGCATCTTATAAATTAAACCGGGAGCGTTTCGTAGTTCCGGAGAACAGACAAATACAATACCCTGATTCTTCGAAAAAAGCCATGTTGTCCTTCTTCCAACATTTAATGCAAACGGAAATAAGCGGCAAGCCATTGCATATAATTCATTGGGGCGATTCTCAGTTAGAAGGAGATAGAATAAGCGATTACCTCAGAAATAAATTGCAACTGATCTTTGGTGGTTACGGTCCAGGTGTTGTTTTGCCACTCGATGTTTCAAATTCACGGGTAAGTATCTGGCAAAGTGAAAGCATTGATTGGATGAAAATGGCCATATACGGAAACAAGGAGAAACATCCTGAAGGGTTTTATGGTATTGGTGCTTCTACCTACAAATACAGTGGCGTTTTCAAACGAAAAATTGGCGAAGATACCCTCATAGAAAGAGTATATTTAATGCCCGAAACACACGATAGTTCAGGTATTCATGACGATTCACTTCAGATAGATTATAATGCAACAATGGTCACCATAGATTCTAACAAGTTCTATAATGACACAGTGATTACACCCAGATATGAAGTTAAACAAAACAGCCAAAGTTGGCTGAAATTTAAATGTGCAACCAATTCTTTCCCAAGGGTCCGACATTTCAACAAAGTTCTATTGCTTTATGGAAATACAGAGCAATTCAGAGTTTCAGTACAAATAGATGACACGGTTTTTACCGACACTGTTTTGCCGGTGGGCAAGTTTGGGGTGAAGATATGGAAGGCACCGATAGTTTCGAAAGGGGTCAGTTTTTCTTTTAGGGGTGTAAGCCCCGATATTTACGGCGTTTCTCTGGAAAGTGACTCTGGAATTTGGGTAGATAATTTCCCCATGCGGGGCAGTTCGGCATTGGGATTCGAAGAGATGAACCCTGAATTGCTGGCCTTGCAGATGAAAGTACTGAACGCACCACTTATTATTATGCAATACGGTATCAATGTAGTGCCCAATCCGCAAAAGAGTTACGACTATTATGAGCGGATGTTTCTTTCCCAGTTGCAGGCCATAAAAAAAGCCCTCCCAGAGGTGAGTATTCTGGTCATCGGACCATCGGATATGAGTACCCGTATCAATGGGGAATATGCGTCTTATCCTAATATTCCACTGATAAGAAACGCAATGCGAAACGCCGCATTCAAAACAGGAACAGCTTTTTGGGATTTGTATGAAGCCATGGGAGGGCAAAACAGCATGTTGAGTTGGGTGCAAGAAAAACCATCGCTTGCCGCCAAAGATTTCACCCATTTCAATCCGCAGGGTGCTCGTTATGTGGGCGAAATGATTTATGAGGCTTTGATGAAGGATTATTTTGAGTATAAGAAAATGCGAAGAAGGTTGAACCCGTAAATTATTAATTTTGATTTATTTTTCGTTCTCCTCTACCCATTTCTTGCACAAGACGGCACATTCTGCAATGTTTATATGAATGTCAGTAAACTGGAAATCCAAACGATTCTGGATTTTCTGACTGGAATAATATTTTTTTCTAACACTACTTTTGGCACTTTCTTTTGTTATCATAACACGTTTTCCTGTTAGAACTTCAACCATACGAAAGAATCTCCAAACCAAACCTGACATCTGTTTTCCTACCTTTATAAAAGGTCGTTTTCTGCCCATCTTATCAGCTATCTCAAAAAGAAAATCCTTAAAAGTCATTGAAACGCCAGTCACCAAAAATCTTTCACCAAAATATTCTCCATACAAGACCTTAATTGCAGCCCTGCAAACATCACCCACACTCACAAAAGCATTAGATCCGGAAGAATAGAAAGGGAATTTCATTGCTACATTGTAAAACAAACGGCAAGTTCCCCGCTTCCACCATCCGGGTCCAATGATAATAGACGGGTTTATAATGACGACATTGAGACCTTCTGCTGCCCCACGCCAAACTTCCATCTCGGCCAAATATTTACTGGTACTGTATGCAGAGGTTCTATTATCATATTTCCAAATATTTTCTTCGTTTAGTATGCCGTTTTCCTCAGAACTGCCGACAGCCGCTGTTGAACTTATATGGCAAAATTTCTTTATACCTTTTATCAGGCAGGCATTAACCAAATTGGCCGTACCTTCCTGATTCACCTTCATCAAATGCTCACTATCCTGATGATAGAACGAAACCAAGCCGGCACAGTGGAAAACGGTTTCAATCCCATTCAGAGCCTCTTCAAGTGAAAAAATATCTTTTAAATCTCCGGAATGCCATTCAATATTTTTTAACAATGATGATTTACCTTCTTTCAAAACAAGGTCTGAAATATATTCGAACTCGGACATTTCACTCGTTTGCCTTCTTAAAGCCGCAACAGAATGTCCATTCAATAAAAGATGACATACTAAGTGTGATCCTAAAAACCCAGTGGCACCAGTTACAAATATCATGTTAAATTGTCGGCCAAATTAATCCTATTTTTGCCATTGAAAGAAACCGTAATATTAATGTTTGACAAGTTTCTGTCTTTTGTAAGGGATGAATTGGTTTTCGGACTTGCGGAAAATACAATGGGCAAGAGTATCCTCCGGTTGAACATGGGTGAAGAACAATGGAAAACTTGTGACCTGATTTTAATCGGAGTTCCCGAGGGTCGTGAATGCGGCAAAAATCACGGAACAAGAATGGCCCCGGATTATATCAGAAAGGAGTTGTATGCTTTAACACGGAATCCATCTAAAGCTGTAATTGGCGACTTCGGGAATATTATATCAGGAAACGCATTTGAAGACACCGCAATAGCTCTGATAGAAATTTGTGAAACACTATTAAAAGAGAATATCATACCTTTAGTTATTGGAGGTGGAATCAGTCTCAGCTATGCACATTTCAAATCATTTCAGTCAATTGTTAAACGTCTTGATTTGTCTCTTTTTACCTCTAATTTTGATTTGGAAACAGAAAATTATTTGAGAAGTATTTGCCTGCATGAACCCAATTTTCTTTTCAATATCAATTTGTTAGCCTATCAAAGTTACTATGTAGATATTTCCTCTGTTCAGGCATTAGAAAAAATGTTCTTTAACCCCCAGCGTTTGGGCCTCATTAAATCAAACATTCCTGAGTGTGAACCGGTTTTACGAAGTAGTGATTTGGTGTGTATTGATTTGAGTGCAGTTAAGCAATCCGATGCCCCGGGAAACTTTCACAACAATCCGAATGGGCTCGACAGTAGTGAAATTTGTCAACTTTCCTGGTATGCCGGGGTAAGCGATATGGTGAAGAGTTTTGGGTTATACGAGGTCAACCCTGAATTTGACTACCGCAATCAAACAAGTAAACTCTCTGCTCAGATGCTTTGGTATTTTATTGATGGTTTTGCCAACCGAAAAGGCGATTTGCCCGGGTTGCACAACGAATTTGTTAAATATCGTTGTGCCTTGTCAAAAAATCAATCGGATGTAATTTTCTATAAAAGTAAAAGATCACAACGTTGGTGGATGGAATTACCTGTTGCTTCAAAAGGCCCTCCGCCTGTATTAATTCCCTGTTCCTATGCCGACTATCAATCGGCTACAAAAGGAGACATGCCTGAAAGATTCTGGAAAGCCTTGCAAAAAATTTCATCATAAAATAATTTGAATTAGCTATCGTTGTAGCTGATATGAAACTACGAAACATCTTCCAGCTACTTTTGATTTTTGGTACATTGGTTGTGGTAATCTCTTGCAGCTCAAGCAAAACATGCAGCAGACAAGGGAAAACTAAAGTTCCAATGGGGCACATGTAAGAGCCTTCAGTTCCAATTTTCCGTCTAAACATTCATAATGGCATTTGGCTTTAGGAAATTCTATTGATTGATTTTTTTTTGAATTAAAGTTCGATTAGCTATTTGTTAAAGGTTTCTCTTAAGTCTTATTACGATCACTAACATAGACCTCGTTATATGAAATAGAGTTACATCTTTATCAGGCAGACAGACCCAAAATTCCGCTGGCTCCATTTTCGGCAAGCTACTAATGATTTTCCCCTCCCTCGTATTTCACGAGTATTTGTCGTCATCGGTTGAGTTCCTTTTCTCCGCTCAATTTTGTTCAACATTACTCAAGTCAAAATATTTCTTTTTATATAAGCCCAATGCCCTTTAAGGAATCTATCTTTGAGATAACTTTTTAAGGAAAGAGTTCCCATTGAATCATCCAAAAGTCTTTTTTTCTGAATTTCCTGATTAATCGAAAGTAGTTTTTTGAGATAGGGTTGATAAAAGTGTTTTCGAAAACTTCGGTTAAGCAAGTAAGACCGGGGTGCCAGGATAAACTTGTTATTTGTATAATATTTCACCCCGTGAAAATGAAAGAACACGGCCTCAAAAGCCACTTTTGTGGATTTAACTTTCAAAGTTTTTAGTTGAGCATCACTCAATTCATATTGTTGCACATTCCAAGGTGCCAAGCATCCCAAATGTCGCAATTCGTGAATACCGGAAAACCTTTGCAACCAATCATCGAGGTATTTCTGATCTCCGAATTTCCCATCTTCCTGACGGGCATAACACCACTCAATGCACCTGTCACGCCACCAGTTCAGTGCTTTCAAACCATTGTCATCATTTTTGAAATACATAAACTGCACGCAGTATTTGCCTGATTGTTTGGATTGATCGTATCTGGGTGTATAGTTGTGTGAAGTGATTAAGACAGATGCGTCTGTGGGCATCTCATCCAGCAAAATCTGGGGGCTTCGGTAGAAAAACAAATCGGCATCCAGATACGTGCAGGATGCTTCATTTTTATGTTTCAAAACCCAAAGAATGGTCGAAGAGGTCGAGGTCCAGCAATACTCGGCGAAAGATCGTGTTGGTTTTACCTTTAACAATTCCTCATCTTCTAGTTCTGTTAGTGAAACCGGAATCATTCCCGGGAGATTTAACTTTTCTAAAACTTCGTAAGTGCTGTTGTCAAAGGCAAAAACATACAGTTTGAAATCCTCGCAAACTTTAGCCAGAGTATGGTACAAGGCCAATCCACGCGACAAATAGTTTTTGTTGAACAATGTACAGAATACCAAGGTCAGAAATTTTTGCGGGCCAGAATAATATTGTCGAGAAAAAAGATAGTCGTTCTTAATTGATCATTGATCAATATACCCATTTTGGAAGATGTTTTATTAAACAACTTAATCACAGATAGTATTGAATAAGCAGTTGATTACCATTGTATGCCATTATTATTTGGCTTTAATTTGCTTGAAAATTCACTTTCAAAAATACAATATCATTGAACATAAATGAAAACGATTTATCATTGCCGATGAAAACATCACTAGTACAAATATCGAGTACATGAAACTCAAAAAAATAATAAAATTAATTTCAAAACGCGAAGACATAATTGCTTCTCCTCCAGTGTTATTGGATATTGGTGCATCAATAGAAATCAATCCAATTTGGAAGAAAATTGCCTTTTTCTCCTTTTGTGTTGCATTTGACGCCGATAACAGAGATTTTGAATATACAGAAGAAACTAAGTTAGGTTATAAAAAGCTCATCAAAGTTAATAAGGTAGTGGTAGATAAATTACAAGATGGGATTCGGCAACACCCTTTTTTTTTAACAGAAAGCCCTTATTGTTCAAGCTTATTAGAGCCAGATGCAATTGCTCTGAACGATTACCAATTTTCGGCATTATTCAATGTGGAGAAAAAGAATCTCATTGA
>JAGVMN010000070.1 GCA_020053795.1 Bacteroidia bacterium
AAGAAATTCATTGGCTCCATGCAGTTGTGTGCCAAAAACGGAGCAGTGTAAGTACGTCCTATGATTTGAGCAGCATTTTTGAATGCTGTTTCCGGGTCTCCATCTTTTCGTAGTTGCTGGGCTGGTTTCTTTGCGTATTCAGCCATTTTCGCCAATTGGGTACTTGTACTTTCAAGCCCGGCAGGAATAATAACCTCTCTTTTTCCACCTCTGCCAGCAATAATTTCTTTGGTGTCGTTGATAGGTTCCCAAACTACTTTTAATTTTTTACGGGCATTCATCACTTCCCAGGTGGTTTTGCCTACCACTACCAGCAAATCATTGAATGTTCGTGTATCGAAACCAGCCTGTTCATAATCGTCTTCATATAATTTCAGACTGAAGACATCTTTGATGCCCGGCATTTTCAGGGTTTCAGTTGCATCAAAAGATTTAAGTTTCTTGCCGAAAGCAGGCGGATGTTCGATCATGGCAATCAGCATTCCTTCCTGTGTATAATCAGATCCAAATAGAGGTTTGCCGGTTACTATTTTTAAACCTTCTACATTTTTCTTTGAACTTCGTACTACATTAAAATTCTTTACATCTTTCAGCTTTACGCCTTGGGGTATAGCTAAGCCCGAAGCTTTTGATGCAAAGTCACCATACTTTCCTGACTTGCCGGTTTTTTCATGATAAAGCATTCCTGCTTTTGTTGTTATTTCTTCCGCCGGCACATTCCAGGTTTGGGCTGCGGCTTCTATCAACATATGACGGGCTGCCGCTCCAGCTTCGCGGAGTGGTTTCCAATACATCCTTATAGAATTGCTTCCGCCTGTAAATTGCGGCCCCAATTTTATATTGTCGTGCGGACCCATTTCTACTATAAGTTTTTGCCAGTCCACATCCAACTCTTCAGCTGCAATCATGGGGAGTGAGGTCATCACATTTTGTCCAAATTCCGGGTTCGGGTTAAGGATCGTTATGACGTTATCCGGTGATATCTTGATGTAGCCGGTTAATTCATACCATTGTTCGGGAAGACCAGGAACGCTTGACTTACTATCCAATGCAAACTCTGATAACCAGCTAAAACTTATCATCAGTCCGCCACCGGTAAGAGCAGATGATTTCAGAAATGAACGACGGCTATAATTAGTTTGTGTCTTTTCCATTTTCAATGCTTTGAATTTTTACAAATTGTTTTCACTAACATCACTACTTCATCTTTGCGGCTGATTTGATCGCATCTTTTATTCGCAGATAAGTTCCGCAACGGCATATATTACCAGTCATCGCAGCTTCAATATCTGCATCAGTTGGGTTCGGTTTTGTTTTCAACAATGCTGCTGCACTCATGATCTGCCCCGTTTGACAATAACCACACTGAGCCACGTCGTGTTCAATCCATGCTTTTTGAACAGGATGTTCGCCATTTTCAGATAACCCCTCAATGGTGGTGATAGCCTTAGTTCCGATGGCAGCAACAGGTAACTGGCAGGAACGGGCAGCCACTCCATCAAGTTGAATAGTGCATGCGCCGCACATGGCAACACCGCATCCGTACTTGGTGCCGGGCATATTCAAATGCTCTCTTAATACCCAAAGCACCGGAGTAGCGGGATCAACATCCACCTGTTTGATTTTCCCGTTAACTTTTAGATTAAAAATTGCCATAACAGAGATTTTTTTAAAGTTACCGATTTTATATTGAATCACTTTCTAAGCGCCTTCACCATTGCCGGTGTAATAGTTCCCGGTATTTTATTTCCCCAACTATTGCGGACATAATTAAGCACATCGGCGATTTGTATATCGGATAAATAATTCTGTGCCGGCATAGGGATATTAAATTTTTTACCATTCTCCACCACCTCACCCGATTGACCATTGAGAATAACACCGATCAAAGTCTTAGCTGGTTTTTTAATATAATCTGCTTTGGCTACCGGTGGATTGATGTCGGGTGTACCTTTTCCGTCTTCCATGTGACAACTCTGGCAAAATAAAGTATAAACTTCCTTTCCTCCATTAATGCTTTCGCTCAAATTCTGATCGGGCATAAAACTGCTAAGAAGAAATATCGCAACAGAAAATAATGAGATCGTCAATAATTTAATCATATCTGGTTTGAATTTTAATTCTTATTAATGATTTTTTCAAAGGGGGAAGGGATTAGCGGTAAGCTGTAAAATAGCTTTCAAATGAAACTTAAAGGTAGGAAACATAAAATCATTTGCATTTATCTTTTCCAAACAAAAAACTACGAAAATCAAACATTCCTTGTTCTTTTTTCGATTAGCAAACTAGCCCGCCTATTTTATAACTTTTATTTTTTGCAGCCATTTCCTCACTTTAGTTTCTGCCTCTTTTGCCTTTTCATCTTTGATAACAAAATATACGCCATCTCTTTCTATGCCACCTTTTATTTCAAACCCTTCCAACACCTTACTATCCGGGCATAGCTCTTTTACCGTTTGGAAACCGGTTCCCACACCATAACCTGCATTTGTATTGAACGGAATGATCGTTTTGCCTTTTAAATCGTATTGTTTTAAAAAACTTTTCATCGGCGGAGGCAGTTTCATACCCCATGTCGGGAAACCGACAAATACCACATCATAGTGTTGGATACTGTCAATCTTTGTTTTTAATGGAGGCAAATACCCTGTTTCATTTTCTTTTACTACTTGCTGTACGGTCACCTCATAATTTTCAGGATATGGTTTTTCTAATTCAAGTGCTACCAATTCTCCGCCTACATTCTTTTGAATGATTTCTGCAATTGCTTTTGTATTGTTTGTCCTGGATAAATACACAATCAATACTTTGTCGGGATTTATAGTAGAGTCCGCTTTGGTATTGATATTCTTTGTTCCTGATAAAGAACATGATGAAATCAAAAACGAAAACGCCAATTGTATGTGGATCATAGAAATGGTTATTTTCATTACACTCTTCTAATTACTATTCATTTTAACTGGCCTCATCAACTTTGAGAATGTTAGTGAGCCCATCTTCCATTTGCCGTTTTCTTTGATATATACCTCAGTCACCATAAACGGATTGGTTACTTCGTTTCCGCCAACTGCTGCCAGCAAGTCGATGTCATTTAGCAGGATGGCTGTGTTTCCAATGATGTTCACTAAAACTGAATAGACTTCTGCTTTCTTATACCAGATTCCTCCGCTTTTAATTACATTGAGCTCCTGTTCCTTCCCCCAGCTCCCTCCCATATGAACAAACATAGATTTATCATGGAAAAGAGGATTTAAGGAATCCACATTTTTATCTGCCATCCAAAGCCATTTCTTTTTAGAAAGGTTTATGATTTCCTGTTCTTGTGGCGTTGGTGTTTTTGTTTGTTGTGCGTTGGACCATTGCACACTCATTACTAAAAAACAAAATCCGATAATTGATACTTTCATATGCGTATTTATTTATAAGTTAACAACAAAGGTCTTCTCATTTTTTCGCCTGTTTGGTATACAGATTACGGTTTTAGCTACCAATTTCACTGATGTTACCGCCTCTGCTACTGATCGTCTTATTGAATGCTTAAATTTGTATCACAAAAAATAGCAGTTATGCAGCAGATGTACAGGTTTGATACCGTAAGCGAGTACAATGTTTTGTGCAATCATGAAACACTTCATCCTTTGATTAGTGTAATTGATTTTTCAAAAGCAAAGCCACGGTCGTGGAATGGTGACAAAACAGTTAGGATTAATTATGGCCTTTACTGTATTTTTTTGAAAGAAATAAAATGCGGAGATTTAAAATATGGTTGCAATTACTACGACTACCAGGAAGGCACATTGGTTTTTGTTTCACCGGGGCAGGTGATGGAATTTGAAACTGACGGAAAAGCTTATCAACCAAAGGGACATGCCTTAGTGTTTCATCCTGATTTAATACATGGCACTTCACTTGGAAAGCATATTCAGGATTACAGTTTCTTTGGCTATCAATCTAATGAAGCGCTTCATTTATCAGAACGTGAAAGGCAGATCATTATGGACTGTTTTTCAAAAATAGAATTTGAATTACAGCAATCCGTCGACAAGCATAGCAAGAAACTCATTGTCTCAAATATTGAATTGTTTCTGAATTACTGTGTCCGTTTTTATGATCGTCAGTTTATTACCCGTGATAATGTACACAAAGGAGTTTTAGAAAGGTTTGAAATCTTGTTGAATGATTATTATCAATCTGAAAAACCGCAGATGATTGGTTTGCCATCTGTAGCCTACTGTGCAGGCGAATTGAATTTATCTGCAAATTATTTTGGTGACCTGATAAAAAAAGAAACAGGCAAAACAGCACAGGAGTACATACAGTCTAAAGTAATTGATGTTGCGAAAGAAAAAATATTTGATCAAAGCAAGTCAGTAAGTGAGATCGCTTATGAATTGGGGTTTAAATACCCGCAGCACTTCACCCGTCTGTTCAAGCAAAAGACAGGCAATACACCGAACGAATACAGGATGATGAATTAAAATTTGGACCTCTTTGTATTTGAATGCTGACTTAATTATTATACTCTTCATCCGTTACTTTCTCTAACCATACTACAGCACCTTTATGTGTGTTTGTAATGGCAATTTGGATTAATTGTTCGTCTTTACTTGCACCATGCCAGTGCATCACATTCGGTGGGCATTTAATTACATCTCCTTTTTTAATAATTCTTTTTGCACTGCCTTTCTCCTGGTAGTAACCTGTTCCTCCGGTAATCAGTAAGATCTGTCCGGCGGGATGTAAATGCCAATTCGATCTTGCACCTGGCTCAAAGGTTACAGTTCCCACCTGCGTTGTGTTTAAACTGTCTGGCATTATCATTTGCTGAAGCCATGCATTACCAATAAAGTTGTTGTTCGTGATTTTCCCTCCTTTTGGAAATATGGTTTCAGTCTTTAGCTTACTGAATATTTTCGTCATTGTTGCTGCATCTATCGCCTCCATGTCTGTCAATTGAAGCGATTTGACCATGTCAAGTGTGGTTGTTTTATATTTCTGAAAGTGCGGTGTCTCCAGGTGCAATTCGTAAGCTTCCCTGCTTGCATATATTTCCAAAATCCTTATCTGCGCCGGGTTTGTCTTTTGATACATGGGGAAAATTGAAATGACACCCGGTTCTGATATCATTGACGTTTCCGCCCCTTCTTTCAGAATGGCTTTATACTCTTCTATATTATTGGGATGTATCTCTATTTCGGCAATACGGATTATCATTTCTTTTTTCTGTGCAGTAGCGATGCTGTCCGTCGCAGCAGTTTTAATCGTCTGATTTTGCCCCAACACAATCTGCAATACCTGGCTTGCAACATCACCTTCTTTTGATCCTATTTTGGATTGAATAATGGAAACGAGATTAGTAAGCTGTGCTGCGGTAAGTCCATTATATATACCGACACCAAAATGAGAACGTAATTGTCCTTCCACATTGCCGAGAGCAGCAAGGGCAGCAATGGTAGCCAATTCTCTTGTTTTCCAGTCCAGGTTATCCCTTCCGAAAATGTCACCAAACAAGTGCTCTTTCAAAAATTGATCAATGGCAGGAGCAAATTGGTACACTTCGCCGCGGACAGGTGTGCCTACAAGTTTTGTTTGCATCTCCGTTCCAAATTGCAGTTTGCTTTCATCGGTTGGTAACGGCAATGCGTCTTTGCCTGGTTGATCGTCAATACCCCTGCTCTTTCTTTCTTTTAGAACAGCAATGAAAGTATTGAGTGCATTAAGACTCCTGGGAAATCCGGTATAAGCATATAACTGAACCAGTATTTCTTTGATTTCATTAATGGTTAACCTGGCATCTAAGCCATCGCTCAATGCTTTTCGTAGCTGTACTAAATCTCCTATTGCCGTGAAAGCTGAAATGGTAACGATACTTTGCTGTTTACTATCTAACGCCTGATTAATACTCTTTGATTGTTGAGCATTTAAGTCCTGGGTTACGCAGAACAAATAAAAACACAGTACCAGGAAATTCTTTGTGGGGTTCATACAAATATTTTTTAAGAAAGTTAATCCGAACTCTTCTTTTTTAGGATATCTGGTTTTCAATTTTATAAGTACCCAACCATTTTACCATTACCGGATACAGTATGATGAATTAAATTGAATCAAATTTTCCTGAACTTCAACAACACCAGTTTCAGTTGAGTATCATTAAATTTACCTAAATATGTGAACCAGGCAATACAATAATGCAGCTCAAATGAAAGAAAATTTTTCACAGGCTTCTATTGAACCATTGCTCAGTTATTTTGATCGCCTTATTCCTTTAAACAAAGAGGAGAAAGAACTGGTGACTGAAAAATTCCATCCACGTCTCTATCGCAAACGGCAGTATGCACTCCAGGAGGGTAATATCTGCACTCAATTTAATTTTGTGGTCCGGGGCTGCCTGCGCATGTATAAAATTGATGAGCAGGGAACTGTTCATATCCTTCAATTCGCAACGGAGAATTACTGGATCATAGATCTTGGCAGCTTTCATAGCGAAAAACCATCGGAGCTGAATATTGATGCAATTGAAGACACGATGGTATTACAAATCAGCCGTAATGAACTTATATCAATTTACCTGCAGGCCCCGAAATTCGACCGCATTTTCAGGGTGCTGATTGAAAACAGTTTCGTTGGATTACAGAAACGTTTGTTACAAAACATCAGTTCAACGGCTGAAGAACGCTACCAATCCTTCCTGGACACTTACCCACACCTGGTGAACCGTCTTTCCCAAACACAAATAGCATCCTTTTTAGGGATAACTCCTGAATTTCTGAGCCGCTTACGCAGCAAAAGGTCAAAGTCTTAAACTACATCAAGACCATTTCTTGATACAGTTCATTGGACAACCCTCCGGTCCCGACGGAAATTTGTATTCTTAAATCATTTAGTACAATTAAAAAAAATTAACCCTTATAGAACCATCTTTAGTTTGATCCATTTAATTTTAAAAACAAAATCAAATGAAATATACAAACATAAAATCATTGTCGGTTGCCTTTATTATGACATTTTGTGCCTTTACAACTTTTGGTCAAAAACTAAAGCTGAAGAACCAGGAGTTTGAATTAAGAAATGTTACAGGTTCAATAATCAAATTTCAAGGCAAAAAGATTTTAAAAATTGAGAGAGATTTAAATGCAATTCCGTTCGATGTTACTCATATAGAGGCAACGGTTGATGAGCCTCATTATGCACGTCTCGTAGGTTTGGACGACTTTGAAAACGGAATCATCGAAGTCAAAATGTATAGTCAATTACAGAACCCTGCACCTTACCCTGGCATTGCTGGATTCATCGGCATTTTTTTCAGAGTGCAGAAAGATGATTCTGCTTTTGAGTCTATTTATCTGCGTCCAAAAGTGGGTAGAGTCAATAACCAGATGTTCAGAAATCATGCGGTACAGTATTTTTCGTATCCATACGCCAAATTTGAAACTTTAAGAAAAAACTACCCGGCGGGTTCGTATGAAGGCTCAGCTCCTGTCGCTTTGAATGAGTGGATAAAAATGAGAATTGAAGTGAATGGTGAAACTGCCGAAATGTTCATCAATGACATGAAGTATTCTTCCTTTATTATAGATAAAATGTTGGGCAAAAACAAGAAAGGATATGTAGGTCTGTATGTGGATATAGGTACAATAGGCTACTTCAAAGATCTGAAGATTACCAAAAGAGCATTGAAGGTGAAGCAAGACGGTGAGAAAGTGAAAGATATTTAATTGATTTGCTTGTTTTTTAATTCAAGATTAAAAACTAAAAATTCAAATTCAAACAGGAATAAACTCCATTGTTTTGGCTACTCTTTCAGGCTCACAAAGACCGTCAACCCATTTTTTATTATAGGTCTTTATAAGGTATTTTTTTTTATACGCATTGTTGATCGCTTTTGTAAAGGTATTGATGTCTGCAGGTTTCGAACCTTTAACTGGTAAAATTTCCTTACCACATGTAATGTCGCCATTGTCACCATTTAATAAAGCAGTGTACCAGCTTCTATCCGAAAGATTATAAGACCGGCCAAAAATCCGGTCTTTGACTACAACCATCCATATACCGGTGAATTTTTCCCTTCCCTTACCTGCCCGTACACTGGTGATCTGTGTTTCGTTTATGCACTTCAAAAATGTTTTTGAGAATTTTTTCATAACTGCTCAAATATTTTTAAAAATCAACGATTTTGTCAAATATTTACTTTTATATCTTTATTATACTAATGCCGGACAAATTTCTGAATAAATACCGGATTCAATCTGCACGATTATCCAATTGGGATTATAGTAGTAATGCTACTTATTTCCTGACAATCTGCACAGCCGATCGTCAGCATTATTTCGGAGAGGTTGTGAATTCTGAGATGCAGTTATCGAAAATTGGTGAATATGCAAGGGAATGCTGGATAAACATACCGAACCATTTCGCCTATTTTTATTTAGATGAATCTGTTATAATGCCCAATCATTTGCATGGAATTGTTTTGATTGAAAAACCTTATATAGATAACAGCAGGGGTTTTGGTATTGTTGAGACAAGGCATGCCTTGTCTCAACCACAAACCAATATGACAGAATCAGAAAGATTGGAATTCCAAACGCCTCATTTCCGTTTTCGCAACCAGGGAAAGAACACAATATCATCAATGGTTGGCTCTTTTAAATCGGCGGTCACAAAATTTTGCAATGAGAATAAACTAACATTTCAGTGGCAATCACGATTTCACGATCATATAATCCGGGACAAGGATGAATATTGCCAGATTAGAAATTATATCGTTAACAATCCATCCAATTGGAAAGATGATAGGTTTTATTCCTTGTAGAGACAAGGCATGCCTTGTCTCTACGACAGTCCATTACTGTTGAATCAATACAATTTGAATCGGAACCTCAACGTTTGCTTCCGTTTTCATCAAAAAACATCCTGGCCCTTGTAGACCAAGCACTATTTATTCTAAATATTCCTGAACTTCAATGGACTTAACTCAACATGTTTTTTGAAGAAGTTGTTGAAATGCGTGGCTTCAGTAAAGCCCAATGCATAGGCAATTTCAGATACATTCCACGGACTGTGCTTCAGCAAGATCTTTGATTCCCTTAAAATGCGTTCAGCAATGATTTGAGAGGTGGTTTTGTCTGTTGTTTCCTTTACAGCCCTGTTCAGGTGGTTTATGATGCTCCCCAAAAATAAGACAGGTAGTTAAGATAGAATTATTCATCATAAATTACCGTTATTATGGAAAAAAGGAATCGAAGAAAATTCAGTTC
>JAGVMN010000054.1 GCA_020053795.1 Bacteroidia bacterium
AAAACCCGATCAAATTTTCACGGCAACGATTTTGGAATGGAAAGCCTTGCTTCACTCTGACAAATATAAAACCGTAATAATTGAAAGCCTGAAATTTTTAGTTGAGAAGAAACGAATCTGGCTATATGGGTTCGTTATTATGCCCAATCACATCTATTTGCTTTGGCGAATGCAAGAAGGATTCAAGGAATCTGACGTACAACGTGATTTTTTGAAATTTACCGCTCAAAGAATAAAGCTTGATTTGACGACAAATGATCCGGTTGAGTTGCAGAATTACAGGGTGAATGCAAAAGAAAGAGAGTTTCAATTTTGGGAACGCAGGCCCCATTTATCAAGGATGTACAATAGAAAAGTGGTGCAACAAAAGTTGGACTATATTCACAATAATCCGCTCTCAGGCAAATGGACATTGACCGACATTCCTGAAAATTACCAGTATTCTTCGGCAAAATATTATCTGCTAAATATTGATGAATGGGGTTTTATTACTCATTATGCTAAACATATCTAACACCTTTGAAAGGTTGGTGAAAAACACCAACCTTTGTGAAATAAAAAATATCACTCCACACCGCCTGCTTTCATCTTTTCGCTGTTCTCGGCAAACTGCAATTGATCTATTATTTCCTGTATGTCACCATTCATCACTTCCGGCAGATTATACAAGGTAAGTCCTATGCGATGATCTGTCAAACGACTTTGAGGATAATTATAGGTTCTGATTTTGGCAGAGCGATCCCCTGTGGAAACCATGGTCTTCCTTTTCGAGGTCACCACATCCATATACTTTTTGTATTCGATCTCATAGATTCTCGATCGCAGTACTTTTAAAGCCTTTTCTCTGTTTTTAATCTGTGATTTTTCATCCTGACACTGAGCTACAATTCCGGTTGGAATGTGAGTCAGTCGAACAGCAGAGTACGTAGTATTAACACTTTGTCCGCCCGGACCGGATGATTGAAAAGTATCCACTCTTATATCCGAATCCTTTAAATCAATATCAAACTCTTCCGCTTCCGGCAACACGACAACGGACGCAGCTGAAGTATGCACTCTTCCCTGAGATTCAGTAGCCGGGACTCTTTGCACCCTATGAACACCTGATTCAAATTTCAAAACACCATAGGCATTGTTTCCGGTAATTTCTACTATGACTTTACTAAACCCGCCCGCGGTGCCTTCCTGACTTTCGACGATATCAAATCCCCAATTTCTGTTGGCACAATACCGCTGATACATCCGCAACAGATCACCAGCAAAAATGGAGGCCTCGTCTCCCCCTGTGCCTGATCGAATCTCAAGTATGGCATTTTTTGAATCCTGCGGGTCTTTGGGCAAAAGAATGGTTTTTATTTTTTCTTCCAAAAGTTCTTTTTGCCCCAGCAATGTTTCGAGTTCGTCCTTGGCCATATCGCGAAGCTCATCATCTTTTTCGTTGCTGAGCATGTGTCGGGCTTCTTTCAGGTTTACGGTAATATTTTTGTATTCAAGATAGGCATCTCTTATTTCCATTAATTCCACATACTCTTTGTTCAGTTGGGTGAATTTCTTCATGTCAGTCATCGTTTCCGGACTGGACAGCAACAATTCTACTTCTTTGTACCGCTCGTATATCGCTTCTAATTTCTCAAGCATTTCTATTTACTTAAAGATGCAAATTTAACCCTATTTATTTTCCCCTCTGTGATAGATAAAAATGGAATCTCCGCGTTGCAAATAGAGATTATCGGGGGTTATTCTGAATTGGTAAACCGGCAAAGAATCGGGAATGGTCAGATTCTTTTTTTCAATGTTGCTCAAATCATAGCTTGTTAGAATTCCATTAGTGCTATTATAAAGTTTGCCTTCAAATACCTGTGAGTGATCAATTTTATCCCAAGGTATCGTTTTCAAATGGTTGGCAAAATGGTCGAATATTTCCAGACCATAATAGTTTGCCATATAGACCTTGTTTTCCACATCAAGTATCGAAACAGGTTCCGCTATTTCAGCGGTGAATGATCGCATGTTCCCACTTTGCATTTGAAGTTTCATATCTTTTGTATATTTCTTCAACTGCATATCCGATAAATCAAAGACCCATATTCCATTGTCGTAAGACCGGGCTATGGCTGCCGCCTGAATTAATTCCGGCTTGTTCATGTCTATCTCTCCACGCTGGGTGAGCTGGTTGTCTGTTACAATAATACGGTTCAAATCTTTGTAGAACAGATATATCTCGAAAGGATTGGAGACATCTAAACTATGTAACTTCCCTTTTATTTTGAAGTTTCCGAGATTTAACCTCAGCCCTTGCGGGTTATACTTTTCAATGGAATTATCGGCCTGAACCACATAAACATTTCCCAAATTGTCTGTAGTGAAGAAATTGCCGGAACATGGAATACTGCCTATTTTCTGAACAGTTTCTGTCAAGACCCATGAAACGACTACAAACAAGACAGCCACCCACAAAGGATTATTCAAACTTTTTGAGTTCCACATTTTTTCCGTCAAAAACTGCATAAGTATAATGATGCACCCATTCGCCGAGGTTTAAGTAACGGCTCTTTTCATTCAGGGCAATATCTAATGGTAAATGTCTGTGTCCGAAAATCATGTAGTCGAAAGGTTCTGTTTTTATCAGTTCCCGACAATACTGCAACAGCCACTCGTCATTCGGTTCAAAATGTTGTTCCTTTTCTATATTGGCAATCCTGCTTTTTGACGATAAGTAATGAGCCAACCCCATACCAAAATAAGGATGAATGAACCCAAATAGCCATTGGCAAATTCGGTTTCTGAATATCCATTTGATCAATTTATAACTTCTATCTCCAGGTCCGAGACCGTCTCCGTGGTGGAGATAGAATTTCTTTTCGTTCCATTCTCGGATCAGTTCATCCGAAACAATGGTAACTCCAAGTTCCTCTTTCAGGTAGCCAAACATCCACATATCATGGTTTCCTTTGAACATGTAAATATGTATCCCGGCATCGCTCATCTCTGCCAGTTTCCCCAATAGTCTGGTATATCCTTTTGGGATGACGTGTTTATACTCAAACCAAAAATCGAATACATCTCCCAGAAGATAAAGCTCCGTTGCATCCCCTGAAATCATATCCAGCCAGCGAACGATCTTTTGTTCGCGAAGTCTGCTGCTTTCATTATCCGGCACGCCAAGGTGAAAATCTGAAGCGAAGTATATCATGGACGAGGGCAAAGGTAAGGAATTAAGGAGAACCACTTTGGTTGACAGGTTTTGAGATACCCGTAAGTTATATTTCTTTTTCTTGGCCTTGTTTTGGTGTAAGGCTTTTATTCAATCATTATTATGGTCTTTGGTAATACTGCGGACAATTAAGTACATATTGGTTTTTGGGTTGTAAAATGTTTGAATATGATTTGATTGTTAAATGGCGGTTCCCCTAAAATTTTCGGGCGTTATTCTTGTTGATTTTTTTAGCTCATTACCGTTTAGGTTAATCAGCCAAGTTTTATTTATAGTTTACCTTTGCCCCTTGAATCACACCCGCCTGAGTCATTGGTCTCTTTTGCTCGTTGCCGTTTTTTACGGGGCGGGTTTCAGCATCGCTAAAATGGTGATG